>CALVYM010000068.1 GCA_944372205.1 uncultured Bacilli bacterium | reverse complement strand
AACGCCTTGAACTCCTGCTAGTTTAGTATCAAGATTTAATCCTTCAGTATTACAAGTAAGTTGTGGTGTTTCTTCTTCTTCCTCTTCAACTGGTTCTTCCGTTGTAGTACCTCCACCAGAAGAGCTTACACCAGGATTACGAACCGGATTAACCCCACTATCATCACCTTTTGTTGGTTCTCTACTATCTAAATTACCTTGATTTGTGTATGAGGAATTAGGTAACTCTTTTTTTTCATCACGGTCAACTATAATATTATCAGCAATATCTTCTATAGTATTATAAATAATTCTTGTTTCTCCAACAGTTTTAAAATTAAATATTTGTTTAAATACGGGTATATCTAATTGAAAAAATAAAACCACTTTGTAATATTTACCATCAACAAAGTCATTTTGAGCAAAGCCACTAAAGGCTTCATCTAAGCCACCAGTAACATCAACCTCACTTATACATACAGCAGCATCACTACTATTGCTTCCAACAGAATTTCCAGCTCTATCAAAACCATCATAACCATCAGGACATTTTCCTGAAGTACGATATGATGTTTCTTGAATAACTTTAACTATCTCTTCATTTAAATCAGCACCATCTGTATAATTACCATCTAATGCTTCTATTGCATTTACAATAGAATCTTTTACCCCAAAAGCATTAGAATTATTAATAGTTAATGCCATTATTGCCGTAAATAATAAGACAAATAAAATAAATATTTGAAAAATAGTTGTAATACTTATAGATTCTCTCATTTACATCCCTACCCTTTATATAAACATCTCATACCTTCAATTGGCTCATCGGATCCATCCATATAACATGGCGTACAATATTCAATGCCATCAACAACTACTCTATTGCTACAATCACATGCGGCTTTAGAGCATTGAGATTTAACAGTAAAATTAGCATTTAATATTGGCCAAAGGAAATAGAAAAAAAAGGTCAATAAGACCCCAACAGAAATTACTACAACCATAGTCATGTTTAAATCTTGCGTAGCCTCTTTCATAACTTAAAACCTTTCTTTCTAAATTCATTAAATTATTCTACTATTGCAATATATCCATTGTTATTTAAAGATACATAGCCAGTTGTTGTATTTTCTGGATTCCACTCATCTGGATCAATCAAACAACTTGGATCAGCTGTATCATTACAACATCTACACCATCCATTTTCTACACCTACAACTTCTCCACCTGGACAAATATTTTTACATGTATTCATAGTAAGACCAGATTGAATAGATGGCCAAATGAAGAAATAGAAGAATGCTCCAACTGCTGCAATAGCAACAACAGTAACAACAGTCATATTTAATTCGCCAGTAGCTTCTTTCATAAATTTTTTTTCCTCCTTTTATATTACATATTTATTATAACTTATTTTTTCTTAAATATCAATTTATTTTTAATAATTTTGTAAACTAAATGCCCATCATTTGTACAACTGCTAAAATAAGTAAAATCATCATTCCAAAACCAGTACATACAAGCATTTGCATTGTTTTGCTTTCCATTTTTTCAAGTCTATTTTTATATCTTGTTTCTCTTGCTTTTTGTTGAAGATTGGATATAGTTCTTGAAAATGTTAATATTTGTTCTTGTTTTCTTTCTTGTCTACCTAAACTAAGTCTATATAAAAGCCGCATCATTCGCATTGAATCTCTAACTGGATAACGTCTTGCAAATTGCATATAAGGCTCTATTGTATCATCACCAGCATTTATAGCATCAACCATTTCTTGAAGTCCATCTTTAAATATTTCTGGAGCATCAGCCATTGATTTACCTATTGCAACAGGAACAGTATAATGTTGAATAAGTATTTCCATGTTTTTTAAGTAATGCGGTAGCATTGAATCTATTTCATGCATATGTCTAGTATAATATTTTTTTAAATCATTATATTGCATTTTAAAAACAAAATATCCAGCAACAAATATAAATAATATAACAATTGAACTTAAGTTTTGAATAGATATAAATAAACCTAATACCATAATAATTAAAGCATTTTTAATTCTTTTATTAAACATAATATCAGTATTTACATTATTACCATATCTAGCTCTTAAATAAAAATCATAATCACTTTCTTTTAATCTTAAGAAAAACATTTGATTATCACTAATAAGTTGGTTAATATTAATTTGTCCTCCGACAGTCATAACTACAAAAACTATAACTGCAATAATAATTATTTCTATTTGCATTATTCCACCCCTACATCTTCATTATAGTATTTTTCACCACTAAGTAAGAAAAACGCATTTAAGATAACAATTGCATGAAGTATTACTTGAACATACCATATTTCAATAAGTTCCAAATAATTTTCTTCCCCTAACATAAAACGCATTACAACTACAAGTAAATATAGCATAACACCAAATTTAATAAATCTACCATGGAAGTTTTTTCTATCCATTTGGTCACGATAAACGCCTTCAACTAAGGCATCGATATCCATCGCCATATTTTCTAAAGCTTCACCAGAATCTCTTGCTCCTTCTTTTGTGATTTGCAAGAATAATTGATGCATATTTTTAACCATATAAAATGGATATTTATTATTAAAATACTCAATTGATTCATCAATTGTCCCATTTTGATAAGACATTTCTATCATTTTTTTTACATCACTTACAACAGGTTCTTCAAGTATTCCTGAGTTTGCTACTCCTTCAAGTGATTTAACAAAACTTTGAGTTGTATTAAATTCCATGATTACATTTGTTGTATAAGTTTGAATTTGTTCAAATATATATTCACTATATACTCTTTGTAAGCGAAGATATGCTAGATATGGAATTACTGCAATTGAAGCAATACTATATGCTAAAGCCCAAGTTATACTATAAAAATAAAAGTAACCAACTAAAGCCGCAAAACCACCGATTAAAGCAACTTGTGCAACATATTGTCTTGGAGTATATTCTTGCCCTAATTCCTTAGCTTTTTCTCTTACCATTTTAAAAGAATAAGGTGCATATTTATCATAAACTCTCTCTACATTACCCGCGACATAATTATAAACACCTTCTTGGGGATTTTTCCGATAAATTAATACAAATATGGCAATACCAAGAAGTAGTATTAATTCTAACATTGTACTCATTATATACTCCTTTCTTACAAGCTTTCAACAGCTTGCATTTCTTTGTTATCTACATCATTTATATTATAACTAGCATTTTCATAATTTTCATTAATAGACCCATCATCTTCTAGAAAATAATGTGGATCCATTTCAACACCTTGGGAATCTAAATATCTAAGTAAATATTTAGTAGGATTATTAAATGTCACTGTTCCATCTAAACTTTTTTTATATAAAACATTTGCTCCAGCTTCATTATTATCATCAACATAAAACTCTACAACTTCCACAATTTCTCTTTGAAATCTACCAAGTTCTTTACTCATAAAACCTTTAACATGAACACCAAGTTGAACATATCTATGAATAGATTTTAAAAATTGATCAATATCTTGACTATTTTCAAGCAAACTGTATAAACGCATTGGTATGTTAAATGCTCTATCAGAGTGAATTGTTGATATAATATTATGCCCTGATGATATAGAGTTACGTACAGCTGTAACAGCTTCAGCAGAACGAACTTCGGATAACAATATCCAACGAGGGTTTTGCCGCATACAAGTGACTAATACATCTGAGTATGATGCTATGTTATTAGTTTTCATAGCTACTATATCCCTATGAGGAAATATTTTATCTAAGTGCAGTTCTAGTGTATCTTCTATTGTTATGATTTTTTCATCTTCTTTAGTATGACTAGCTAAATATTTAACAAGTTCTGTTTTACCACTACCAGTTTCTCCACTTACTATAATATTACAATGCCCTGTAACACAAGTCATTAAAAATTCATGTAAGTTTTCTGTTAAATATTGTTCATTTAATAATTTTTCTTTATTCAAACGGATTTTGGCAGGAGTTTTTCTTATTAATACAGCTATCCCATTAGTGGCTATTGAATCATGCACAAAGTTAAGACGAAGTTCGGCAGATTCAGCATCCAAAAAGGGATGGGCCATATTAAATGTTTTACCCATAACATTAGAACACTGAAAAGCTAGCTTTTCCATTAAAGCATTATTAATCTCTGGTCTTTCAACTCTATATACACCTTTATCAAGAGTTTTTAGCCATACTTGACCACCATTTGAATAAGAAATGTCGGTGATACTATCTTGTTCTAAAAACTCTTTTAAAGGTCCAAAATCTAATTGTGAAAATATTGCATCATTCACTTGATTCCACCCCTTTATTTATTATTCATTTACTCTTGATGACGTTGGTTGATATAAACTTTCAACTAATTGTCTTAATAAATCATTTGAATAACTTACATCTTTACCAGCAACAGTATACATTTTATTTCTAGGAACTGGTACTATTTCAAATCCTCTTTCATCTAATACATTTAAATAAGTAAACATTTCATCTGTTACCGCAAAAGATAGTCTGGCAGGACTTCTGTTAGTTGCATCATCAAATACATTTAATCCATCACCATCTTTTACTTCTAAGACATCTATACTATTTATGAATTCATCATATATTCTTCTATTAGTTTCTGGATCATTACCATAAATCCATAAATCAATTTTATCACCAGGATATATTGAATTAGCATAAGTAGCTTCCATATCAACTGGTAACCAATAAATAGTATATCCATCTGGAATATTGTCAAAATCAGTTTGTGATATTACTTCTCTAGTTGTAACTTGGTCTCGATAAAACATTGCACCAGTAGAAATAGAAGTCCCTTTATTTACATAATAACCAATTAATTGACTTGAACTAGTTATAACGCTTTCAGCGTTATTTAAAAAGCTTTTATTTACTTCAACATATTCAATATCATCAGCTGTTATATATTCGGTTGCTAAAATATTTCTGGCAGCAACAGGTACTCTAACAGGATTTATAGCATTTTCCAAAGTCATATTATAGAAAAACCATAACAGAATAACACCACCTATAACAGCAATTATTGTTATAGTATTTCTATTCATTAAAACTTTTCTAATTCCATTTATTAAACCAGCCATTATTCCTCCTCTGTAGTGTTATCTTCAGCAGTACTGTTACTACCACTACTATAATTTCCACCCATATCTTGAACATTTTGTAATATTAAATTAATTAGTTGTTCATTATCATATTCTGTAGCTCCCGCATCTTCCGTATATTGTTGATTTCTTGGAACAGGAACAACATTCATATTAGATGATCTTTCAGCAAGTTTTAAATAACGATATAAATCAGTTGGAACAGCAAATAATAAGAAGTCTGCTTCTCTACCACTAGTTACATCAAATACATTTTGACCAGCAGAATCTCTTACCGCTAAAACTTCAATACTGGAAATGAATTCTCCAAATATTACTTTACCAGTAGTAGGATCTGTTGATTTTATCCACAAATCAATTCTATCACCAGGATATATTGAATTAGCATAAGTAGTTGTTTCATTTACTGGTAATTGATAAATTGTATAACCATCAGGTATTTCTTCAAATACAGCATTAGGTAAATCTTCTTTTTCGACAACTTGATTACCATAGAAAAGTCCACCTTTAGGAATAGATGTCCCCGTAGTTACATATTTACCAATAAGTTCACTTGTACTAGTAATAATATCTGCATCACTTAAAAAACTACTACTAATATTAACCATTTCAATATCACCAGCTTTTATTTCTTCAGTTGGTGATATATCTCTTGTTGCAATAGGCACTCTAGTAGGATTTATTGCGTTATTAACGCGATACATATAAAACCCTACTAAAACAGCCACACCAGCAACAATACCTAAAATTGTAACTGTAGTTCTATTAATTACAAATTTTTTAAATCCCATTTTTATCCTCCGTAATTATTCTAATTTATTTCCTTCAACAATTGAATCTATTCTTTCTACCATATCAAATTGAGTAGCATCTCCAACAACACTTATTGCTCTACTACGAGTTTTTATCTCAACACTAGCCTTAGGTGGTGCTTCGTATACTCCATAAAAACTTACTGTATAATCCGTTGCTAAAGAAGTAGTTTCCGCAAATCTTCTTAAAAATGATTCATGAAATTTTTCTTTATTTATTCTTATTTCTCCAAATTTCCGATAATAAGAATAATCTATTGCATCAACCATAGCTGCTTCATTGATTTCTTTAAGTAAATAATAATCTTGGGTACTTGTTGTTGTTAAATTTTGTACTAGCATCATTATAACAACTATAAATATACCAAGTAATATTAACCAATATCCCCAATATGAATCTTTCATCTATTATCACCTACTTCCATGCTGGTCCACCAATTACATAGTTTTGGCCAGCATCAGTTAACTCATCACCAACTATTTGTTCCCAATTAGGGAATGTTGTCCAATAACTATTTACATCATTTCTCTTTGATTCAAATTCATCTACATTTGG
>CALVYM010000067.1 GCA_944372205.1 uncultured Bacilli bacterium | reverse complement strand
GCTACAGGTACGGATTATTCAAGACTTGCTAAACAATGGAATAGGGTATATGTTGTTGAAAGATTTGGTTTAGTTTTATATCAAATTAATGATTTAATTCAAACATTAACACCTAAATTTAGTAGTTTATTTGGTTATGAAGAAGCTGCTCAAAGTTTTATAGATTATTTTACTAGTGAAGATATTGATATGTATGATGGTGATAATAAATATACAGATATACTTGAAGGGTATAATGTTGTTTTTATTCATATGGAAGGTATGCAGACTTATCTTATGGATTTAACATTTAATGGAGTAGAAGCTGCACCAAATATAAATAAACTTGCTAGTGAAGGAATGTTTTTCTCTCGTTTTTATCCACAAGTTAGTATTGGAACATCTAGTGATACCGAGTTTACATTAAATACTAGTTTAATGCCTGCAGCTAGTGGTGCAGTATTTACTTCTTATTATGATAGAGAATATATTACGATACCAAAACTATTAAAAGAAAAAGGATATACGACATTTAGTATGCATGGTAATTATGCTTCAATGTGGAATAGAGCAACAGTACACCCTTTATTTGGATATGATGAGATGTATTTTGAAGAAAGTTATACTTATAATAAAGATGCTAATGATCCTAATAATTTAGAGTATATTAATTTAGGTATTAGTGATAAGAAATTTTTTGAACAAGTAGTGCCAATTATTGAGGGAATAGAAGCAACTGGTACTAATTATATGGGTACTGTTATTACTTTATCTAATCATTCACCATTTACTTTCCTAGATAAGTATGGGGAATATGATATGTCTACTACTTATGAAGATTGTAATGAAGAAACGGGAGAATGCAGTGAAGTAACAACTAATTATTTATATGGTACAGATGTGGGTAATTATATTATGAGTAGTCATTATGCAGATGCAGCTTTAGGTGAGTTTTTCAATTATGTTAATAATTCTGAATATTTTAATAATACGGTATTTGTGTTATATGGGGATCATGATGCTAAATTATCTAGAAATGAAATTAATTATTTATATAATTATGATTATAAGACTGGAGAACTTAAAAGTGAAGATGATCCAACTTATGTATCTTATGATGAATATGATCATGAACTTAATAAGAATACACCACTTATTATTTGGACAAAAAATTCTTCATTGCGTCGCAGGCTTCATGGGGAAGTAGATTATGTCATGGGTATGTATGATGTTATGCCAACGCTTGGTAATATGCTTGGTATTGAAAATCCTTTTGCGATGGGTCATGATATATTTAATATTAAAGATGATAATTATGTGGTATTTCCGAATGGAAATTTCTTGACTAATTTGATTTATTATAATAATTCCGAGAGTCAATATAAAGTTATTTCAGAAGGAGCGGAATTATCAAGTGATTATATTTCTAATTTGCTTGATAAAACAGAAAAAGTATTAGATGTATCGAATGCAATAATTGTTCATGATTTAATTAAAAATGAAGGGGATACGGTTAAAGAAATGAAAGAAAAAGAGGCTAGCGAATGAGAAAGAAATATAAAGTAGGGTTAATAGTTATTAGTGTTTTACTATTGGGAGTTATAAGTTTAGGAGTACTTCGTATATTTTATCATGAAGAAGAAGAAAAAAGAGAAGTAAATGTAACTAGTGTGATATCTAATATTGATGATTATGGATATTCTCTAGATGATAGGGATACTGATTATATGAAAGAAGTTTTTCATGAATTAGAAAATATATTAGAAGCAGAAGAAGTTGATTATGAAGCTTATGCTGAAGCTTTAGCTAAACTTTTTGTAATTGATTTTTATACGTTAGATAATAAAATAAATAAGTATGATGTGGGAAGTTTAGAATATATTTTAAGTAGTAGTGTTGAGTCTTTTAGGTTAAAAGCTCAAGATACTATTTATCGTGATGTCATTGATAATACTTATCGTGATAGAATACAAGATTTACCAGAAATAACGAATGTAGAAATTGTAAATACAGAAGATACTACTTTTATGTTAAATGATGAAGAAGTAGAGGCAATAAAAGTAGAAATGAATTATCAATATAAAGAAGATCTAGGGTATGATGGAGAAGGAACTATTTATTTAGTTAGAAATGATATTAAATTAGAAGTAGCTTCTTATAGTCCTAGTATAGAAGAAGTATAATAATAAAGGAGTAGGTATATATGGGAAAGTTTGATCCAATTGATATATTTTTTATCGCTTTAATTTCGGCTTATTTTATAACATTATTTTGTATTGGTATTACTTTCTTATATATAAAATTAACGAAAAATAAAAAAGATACAGTTGAAGTGGAAGTAAAAAAGGAAGCTATTCCTGTTAAAGAAAAGAAAAAAGCTAAACTTAAAGTTAAAAAAGAGTTTAATTTTGATTTTGAAGCTTGGAAGAAAAAACTTGTATCTTTGCCACTTATTAGAGCTTTATTTATGAAAAAAGTAAAAGCGAAGAATACTGTTGTAAAAGAATTAGAACCAGTTAAAATTAAAGTAGAGTCTCAAGAAATACCTGTTGATACGGAAGTAGAAGAAGCATCTATAGTTCAAGAAGAAATAAAAGAAAAACAAGAAGAAAAGAAAGTAGAATCTCTTAATAAAGAAAATAAGAAAAAAACTACTAGTAGTTCTAAGAAAACTTCAACTACTAAAAAGAGCAATAATAAGTCGAATAAAAGTGGTAATACTGCTAAAAAGACTAATACTACTGGTAAAACAGGAAGTAAGAAGACTAGTTCATCTTCTAAATCAAAGAGTTCTACATCAGCAAAAAAGAAGAATACAAATAAAAAGACTTCTAGTAAGAGTGGTACTAGAAAGTCAAGTAGTAATACTACTAAAAAGGGTGGTACTACAAAGAAGTCTACAACTAATAAAAAGAAGAGAAGTACAAAAAGAGCAAAGTAATTTTTTAGTACTTCTTTTTGTTTTGTAGCATATTATTTAGTGTAAAAAAATTACATTAGGTGTTGTAAAAAACTCTTTGAAAGGATATAATATAAATGGAAGTGAATTTTATGTTAAAAAAGTTTAGTGTAAAAAATTTTAAAAATTTTAAAAATAAGTTAGTTTTGGATTTATCAAAGGTTAGAGATTATGGCTTTAACTCTCATTTAATACAAAAAAACTTAATTAATAAATTGCTTATTTATGGACCTAATAATTCAGGAAAAAGCAATTTAGGAGCTGCCATAATGGATATAACATGTCATTTAACGGATAATTCGGGAATGGATAATCTTTTATATACTTATTATATTAATGGTGATTATGTAGATGATAAAGTAGAATTTAGCTATGAATTTTTTCTAGCTAGCAAAAATGTTGTCTATACTTATAGTAAAAATAATCAAAGAAGATTATTGTATGAAGAATTAAAAGAAGATGATAAATTATTATTTAAATATAATTATGTTACTAATAAATATGAAAATAATATTAAAGAAGCACAAACAATTGATATTCAAAAAAGAAGTAATAAAGACATGTCTGTTTTAAAATTTATTTATAATAATACTTTATATTGGGAACAAGATAGTACAGTTAAATTATTGATGGATTTTGTTAATAATATGTTATGGTTTAGAAGTTTGAAATCTAATGAATTTATTGGTGTAATGGCTAATGGTGAGGATTTAAATGATTTTGTTATTAATAATCGTTTACTTACTAAATTTGAGAAGTTTTTAAAAGAATGTGGACAAGATTATAGTTTATGTGAAATGGACGGTAATGGTAGGAAAGTTATAGGGGTTAAGTATCAAAATTATAAAGCACGTTTTGATTTGGTAGCTTCTACGGGGACTAAATCTTTATGGTTGTTCTTTTATTGGATGAATAGAACAAAAAATATTTCATTTGTTTTTTTAGACGAATTTGACGCTTTCTATCATTATGATTTATCTTCTTTTATATTAAAATATGTTAATGATAAAACAGAATTTCAATCTATTTTAACAAGTCATAATACTTATTTGATTTCTAATGAGATTATGAGACCTGATTGTTATGCTATATTAGATGATGGTAAAATTAGTAGTTTTGCTGATAGTACAAATAAGACTATTAGACAGGCACATAATTTGGAAAAAATGATGCTTGGAGGAGAATTTGAAAAGTAAGATATTGTTAGTAGTTGAAGGTGAATTGGAAGAACCTAGAATACTCGGAAGTGCTAGTCATGGATTACTATCTTTAGTAGGAGCCGATTATGAAATTGTTCCTTTTGCTAATCCTATTTATGAGCTATATGAAGCATATAAAAATGGAGAATATGATGATTTGGTTTCTTATTTAAGATATGAAAAAGGATTACATATTGATTCTAATGTTTTATCTAAAAATGCTTTTAGTGCTATATATTTAATATTTGATTTTGAACCACATTATCATAAATATTCTGATGAGGTAATATTAGATTTATTAAATATCTTTAATAATGAAACAGAATTGGGTAAAATATATATTAATTATCCAATGGTGGAATCTTATTATCATTTAGAGGCATTACCTGATAATAATTATAATCAAAGGTTGGTTTCTTTAAATAACTTTAAAGGAAGTAGTTATAAAAGAATGGTAAACACTACTACTTGTTTAAAGAAAAATAAAATTACTAATAGAGATTTATGCTATATTATTATGCAAAACTATAATAAAGCTCAAATAATTACTAATTCTAAAAGTAAAGATATTAACTATTTAAATATTTTACAAACGCAATTAGATTTAAAAAAAGAAAAGCATCAGATATATGTTTTGAGTACTTTTCCTTTAATGGTTATAGATTATAAGGTTGAAAATAAAAATATAAATTTTGCCCATGACAAAAACCGTCAATGAAGACGTTAAAATAAGCCAAACACACGTTTGTGTATGTTCTTTGAAATAGTAAATTGTTATCAGTTATTCTGCATTGTAACGTTATAACCTAACTTAGTTAAATATGAAATCATATCTTCAGTATTTTTGATAGATTTATTATGTTTCTTAATTTTTTTATTAAGTAATTCATCAAATCTATTACTATCAAATGGTACTTTATCATTAAGGATATGAAATGCACAAGTTAACAAAAATCTTGCTATAGCGATTATTGCTTTTTTATGACCGCGACGTCTTTTTAAAGATTCATATCTAGTCTTAATATAAGGACAAGATTTATCTTTGATAGCATTTAAAGCACATTCAACGAGCAAAGGTTTAATATACTGTCCAGCTTTAATAATTCTAACAGATTGCTTTTTTCCTGCTGATTCTTTACATCTAGGTGTGAGACCAGCCCAAGAAGCAAGATGTTTGTAATCAATAAAAGCATTCATATTTGTCCCAATTTCTGCTATAATAAATATTGCTGAAGTTTCATTAACACCAGGAATGGTTAAAAGCAAATTAAGTTCTTCAGTATATTTAACAGTTAGTTTTAAAACTTGTTGTTCAATTAAATCAATACATTCATTAATTGAATCATAATGTTTTAAGCAAACAGACATTTTTGATGATTGCGATTCATCAAAATTACCATTGATAGATTTCAAAATATCTTCTGGAGTAGATTTAACATGTTTATCAATTAAAGGTGTAATATCTTCTAAAGTTAAGTTAGGATTATCAAGCATTAATTTTAGAATAGACTGAGAAGTTTTGCCGAACACATCAGTAAATACACTAGCAATTTGAACATTCGAAACGGTAAGAGAATTTTGAAATCTATTTTTTTCTGAAGAACGCATATTAACAAGTTTGTTACGATATCGCATTAAATCTCTTAATTGTCTAATGTCAGCTGGTGGAATAAAAGATGGTTCAACTAAACCATATTTGAATAGGTCAACGATTCTCAAAGTGTCACGTTTATCAGTTTTCTTGCCCGGAATACTTCTAACATATTTAGGATGAGAAAGAACACAACGACATTTTTCTTCTAAAATGTTATAGACAGGAATCCAATATTTACCTGTAGATTCCATACAAACATCTAAGGTATCGTTGTCAATTAACCAATTACGGCATTCAATCAAATCATCTGTAAAAGTAGAGAAGGTTTTTAATTGATATTCCGTAACATCATGTTCATTGGTTTTAGCAATTCTAACAACAATATGTCTTTTGTGAACGTCAATACCAGCACAGTTTTTATAAATTGTTTTGAACATAAAATTTCTCCTTTCTTTAAAATTTTTGTTATACAGGCATTGACTGATAATCTCTAATTCTGAAACAGAGAAATTGTTTACCAAAGATAAGGTTCCGTGCTCTTTAATATAGATTTTAAATCTAATGGCACACTCATTTGTACTCCAGAGAAAATCGACACATATAATTATACGGGTTTAAGAACATGTTCTTAACACCACTCACCTCTCCGTGCTCTGTAGTATACCTGATAACAGTTTACTATTATATCAAAGAATAAATAAAATAATAAATATTTTCATGTTCGTTTGTGGCTAAAGCAAGCGAAGTGAAGCGGAAAGGAATGTTGAGAATTATG
>CALVYM010000066.1 GCA_944372205.1 uncultured Bacilli bacterium | reverse complement strand
GTCTAAAGGACTCTATGAAGCAGAAATGCCTTGTAGTGATACAAGGATAGTCAAAATTTATTTTGACTTTTGTTCTATTAATTCCTAAATTATTATAACTAAATTTTTTATTATTAATATTTTTTCTATTATTAGTAAGTCCAAGTACATAATCAATACTATAATTAAAATATGAAGAAAACTCACATAATTGTTCAATGCTCATAACGCTTAAACCTATCTCCCACATAGAGTTGGGGATACACATATGATCCAATAATATTAACAGGAGCAGAAAGATACATTGAAGAATATAAAGTGCTTTTATGTGAGCCTGACTAGAATAATATTCATATTTTTTAATGCAATAAAGTTCATTTTATGATAAAATGGTAGTGGAAGTGATTAATTATGAAAGTAAGAACTCGTTTTGCACCAAGTCCTACAGGATATATGCATATTGGTAATTTAAGAACAGCTATATTTGAATATTTGCTTGCTCGGAAGTATGATGGTGATTTTATTTTAAGAATTGAAGATACTGATCAAGCAAGAAAAGTAGATGGAGCAATAGAATTTATTTATAAAACTTTAGAATTATGTGGCTTTAAGATTGATGAAGGTCCTATGAATGAAGGTAAGTGTGGTCCATATATTCAAAGTGAAAGAAAAGAAATCTACAAGAAATATGCGGAAGAATTAGTAGAAAAGGGTAAAGCCTACTATTGTTTTTGTACGGAAGAAGAACTTAATGAAATGCGTCATAAATGTGAAATGCGTAATAAGCCTTTTATGTATGATGGCAGATGTTCAAAATTAAGCAAAGATAAAATTAAAGAAAATTTAGAAAAAGGAATGCCTTATGTTATAAGACAAAAGATGCCAAAAGTTGGAGAAACTATAGTGGAAGATGTTATATATGGTAAGATTAAAATAGATAATAGCGTATTAGAAGATCAAATTTTACTTAAAAGTGATGGTTTTCCAACTTATAACTTTGCTAATGTTGTAGACGATCACTTAATGGGTATTACGCATGTTATTCGTGGTAAAGAATATTTAGACCAAACGGCTAAATACAATTTGCTATATGAAGATTTTGGTTGGGAAAAGCCAACATATATTCATGTTGCTATGGTTTTAGGTGAAGATGGTACTAAGTTATCTAAAAGAAATGGTGATGCATCATTTATGGACCTTTATAATCAAGGTTTCTTACCAGATGCTATTGTTAATTATTTAGTATTACTAGGTTGGAGTCCTACAATAAACAAGGAAGTATTTAGTATGGATGAACTTATAAATAACTTTGATGAAGAAAGAATTAGTAAGTCTAGTAGTCAATATGATGTAAAAAAACTAGAATGGTTTAATCATCAATATATCAAAAAAATGGCTGATGCAGATTATTTAAATTGGGTTAAGAATTATTTTACTAGAGATACTTCTAATAAAACAGAAAAGTGGGTAGATAAATTATTACTTATTTATAAAGATCATCTAAATTATGGTAAAGAAATAGATGATGTAACATCAAACTTTTTTGTGGATAAAATAGATATTAATAGTGAAGAATTAGAATTCTTAGAAAGTGATGAAGTAATACCTAAAGTAATTGCAGCTTTTAAAGAAGAAATAATGAATATTGATGATTGGAATGTAGATAGTATTAATATAGCTATTAATAATGTTAAAGAAAAAACTGGTGCTAAGGGTAAGCTTTTATATATGCCAATAAGAATTAAAGCTAGTGGATTTATGCATGGTCCAGAACTTGCTGATACTATTTATTTGATTGGCAAAGATACTGTGTTAGGTAGATTATGAAAAAAGTAATAAATATTGTTTTGTGGATTATAGTAATTGGTGCAATAGGTTTTGGTATTTATAAATTATTTATTGATGGTGAAAAATTAAATAGTTTTTTTGATCGAGAAGTTACTTTAAATATTTGGGATCAAGTAAATGTTGCTGATTCGGTAACTGTTAAATTAATTAGTATTAAAGATGATCGATGTTTGGAGGATACTTGTGAGCGTGAGGGACAATTCCTAGCCAAATTTTTGGTATTCAATAATAAAAAAGTAGCATATATTGAATTAGGTGAGTTAGAACCAAAAGAACTTACTATTGATAAGTTAAGTTTAGAATATAAAATAGAACTTGTTGATGTAAGTGATGATGGGTTAAGTGCTACAATAAAAGTAAATGAGGGAGAAAAATGAAAATATATAATACATTAAGTAGAAAAGTGGAAGAATTTATTCCATGGAATAAAGATAAAGTAGGTTTTTATACGTGTGGACCTACTGTATACCATTATGCCCACATCGGCAATATGCGAAATTACATTGGCCATGATGTTTTGGATAAAACTTTAAGATATTTAGGGTATAATGTTACAAGAGTTATGAATATTACGGATGTAGGTCATTTATCTAGTGATTCTGATTCGGGCGATGATAAGATGGTAAGTAGTGCAAAAAGAGAAAATAAAACAGTTATGGATATAGCTAGATTTTATACTGATGCTTTTTTTAAAGATTTTGAACTACTTAATAATAGAATGCCTGATGTTGTAAGCCCTGCAACATCTAATATAGAAGAATATATTAAAATAATTACTAAATTATTAGATGATGGTTATGCATATAAATCTGGAGGTAATATTTATTTTGATACAACAAAATTGGATGATTATTATTGTTTAACTAATCATAAAGCCGATGAATTAGTTGTTGGAGTGCGTGAAGGTGTCGAAGAAGATGAAAATAAACACAATCAAAATGATTTTGTTTTATGGTTTACTAAATCTAAATTTGAATCACAAGAGTTAAAATGGGATAGTCCTTGGGGTGTAGGTTATCCAGGTTGGCATATCGAATGTTCTGGTATTTCTATTAAATTCTTGGGAGAATATTTAGACATTCATGGTGGTGGTGTTGATAATATTTTTCCTCACCATACTAATGAAATTGCCCAAAGTGAAGCATACTTGGGTCATAAATGGTGTAAATATTGGTTTCATAATGAACATTTAAATGATGAAACTGGGAAGATGAGTAAAAGTTCTGGGGCAATACTTACTGTAAGTTTGTTAAAAGAAAAAGGATATAATCCTCTAAGTTTTAGATATATGTGTTTAATGAGCCATTATCGCAAGCAATTAACATTTTCTTATGCATCTTTGGATGGTGCAGAAAATGCCTATAAAAAACTTCTTAATAAAACAAAAGCTTTAAAATTTAGTGAAAGTTATAATCAAGAAGAATTTAATAAATGGGATAAATTGTTTAAAGATGCTCTAGAAAATGATTTAAATACCGCTAATGCGATAACGGTTTTATATGATTTACTTAAAAGTGATGTTGACGGGTCAACAAAATACCATTTAGTATATAACTGGGATCAAGTGCTTAGTTTAGAGTTACTTAAAGATATTGATGATAATGAAGAACATGATGATGAGATACTTAAAAAAATAGAAGAAAGAAATATAGCTAAAAAGAATAAAGATTATGCTACTGCTGATAAAATAAGAGCAGAGTTATTAGCCAAGGGAATAGTTTTAAAGGATACTCCTGAAGGTACTATTTATGAATACAATAATTAAAAGGACTATTTTCTTTCTTCTTTTAATTGTTATTCCCATTTTTAATGTTTATGCTAAAGATTTTTCGGTAACTGCCAACAAAATAATTTTATATAATTTAAATGATGATAGTATAATTTATGAAAAAAATAGTGAAGAGAGGGTAAGTATTGCTAGTATTACTAAAATCATGACGGCTTTAGTAGCACTTGAAAATATTGATGATTTATCAGATACCGTTATAATAACTGAAAATGATTTTGCTTATACTTCTGGTTATTCTAAGGCTGGTTTTTCAGTAGGAGATACAGTAACTTATGAAGATTTATTATATGGAATACTTCTTCCTAGTGGAGCTGAAGCTGTTAATAGTGTTGTTAATAATACTTTAGGTTTGAACGAATTTGTTAAAGAAATGAATAATTTAGCTAAAAGGATTGGTATGAATAATACTAGCTTTTCTAATCCTATAGGTAGGGATAGTGATACTAATTATTCAACTGCTAATGATGTTGCAATTATGCTTAAATATGCTCTAAAAAATCCTGAATTTAAAAAAATATTTACAACTAAAGAATATGAGGCAACTAATGGATTAAAACTTCAAAGTACCCTCATGCCTTATAAAGATATTTTAAATATTAATCTAATTGATGGCTCAAAAAGTGGTTTTACACGAGATGCTGGCAGGTGTCTTGCTAGTATTACAACATTAAATGATGTACCATACTTATTAGTAGTCTTAGATTCAAGCTTAGATAATAATTATAGTGCTGTATCTGATTCTATTACAATATATGAATATTATTCAAATAATTATAGTTATCAAACAATATTAAATAAAGATTTAGTTATTGATACTATCCCTATTAATTATAGTAAAACTAAAGAATATGAAATAAAAATTAATGAAGATGTATCCATGTATTTAAAAAATGATAGCATAGATAATTTAACATATGAATATGATGGTATAAAGAAAATTAAATATAATACTAAAGAAGGTAGCAAAATAGGAACAATCAAAGTTTGTGATAATGATACATTACTATATGAAAGTGATGTTTATTTAAATGTTGACATAGCATATTATAATTTTTATTTATTAGGTATAATTGTTGTAATATTTTTATTTATCATAGTATGTTTTTGGAAAATTAAAAGAAGAAGAAGACGTCGGAGAAGAAAAAGATGAATATATTAAATATTAAAAATCAAAATATTGAAGAAATAATACAAGAATCTATTAAAGAAGTAAAAGAAAATTTACAAGGTCTTGATTATAATCAAACTTGTTTAATTTATAGTAGTGCATTATTTGAAATATTAAAAAGAAAACATATTTTAGTACATATTATTAATACTTTAGATTTAGGTTACTTTTTTGAACATCAATTTTTATTAGTATATGATGGTAATAATTACTATTTAATTGATTTAACTTATAGGCAATTTAATGATAATTCTTTAAGCGATTTAAATAAAAATGGTTATATAAAAATAGATAATAATATTTTTAAATATTATTTAAAAGTTGTTACTAATAATGATTTAACTATTAATTTAAGTGAGGCATTTATAAAAAATAGTAGATAATATTTGACTTAAAGTGGGCTTTAAGTAGTATTATTAATAGAGGTGATTATTTTGAAAATAAGTGAAGTTGCTAAAAAATATGGTTTAACTACAGATACCTTAAGGTACTATGAGGCATTTGGTTTAATTGATAGAATAAATAAAGTATCAGGTATTAGAGTGTATAGTGATACTGATTTAGAGCGAATTGAATTTATTTTGTGTATGAAAAATGCCGGTTTAAGTTTAGAAGAAATCAAAGTATTTATAGGACTTGCAAAGATGGGGGATGAAACTATAGATAAAAGAATAGAACTTTTAGAAAAACATAAAAAGTTGTTAGAAGAAGAAATTAAAGCTAAAACTAATACTTTAGATTATTTAAATAAAAAAATAAAATATTATAAGGAATACAAATGATTGGTATAATTGATTCTGGTATCGGAGGAATTACAATATTTAGAGAAATACTAAAAAGTATTCCTAAAGGACATTTTATATATTATAGTGATTCAATTAATAATCCTTATGGTGATAAAACAAAAGAAGAAATTTTAGATATCCTTGATAATATAGTAAGTAAATTAATAACTATGGGGTGTACAATAATAGTAATTGCTTGTAATACCGCAGGTAGCATTGGAGTTAGTTATTTAAGAGAAAAATATAAAAAAATATTATTTATTGCAACTGTTCCGGCGTATAAAATGGTTTATGATAATAATCCTCAAGGTAAAACTTTAGTTATGGCAACAAAAGGCACCATTGAAAGTGAAAAGTTTTTAGAATTATATCATAAATATGATAATCATAACACTAGTTTACTTTCTTGCTCTGGATTAGCTGAGTTAATTGAAAATAATAAAGATGTAAGTAATTATTTAAATGAACTTTTAGGTAAATATAAAGATATAGATAATGTAGTTTTAGGTTGTACACACTATCCTTTGATAAAAAAAGAAATTAAAAAGGTACTTGGTGATGTAACATTTTATGATGGATCTATAGGAGTTACAAAAGAATTATTGCGAGTTTTAAAGATACATAATATAAAGTATGAATATGATAAGCTGGAAATAAAATTTATTGATTCAAGTCAAAATAAATTTAAGGAAAAAAGATTTTGGGAATTGTTGAAATAAAAGTTATAACAATGAGGGAAGAACTTTAAAACAAAAATTAGTAAAACAGATTAAATGAACAGAAGTAAAAAGATTAGAAAAACAAAATGAAATTTTCAAAAAAATAAAGCTCCAAAATGAAAGACAAAATTTTTCTTCAAAAATTTCTCCCGAAAGGTTGATTTTTTTTTTTTTTTTTTTTTTTTTTTTTTTTTTTTATTTTTTTTTTTTTTTTTTTTTATATTTTTGTAATTGTTTTAATTAAT
>CALVYM010000065.1 GCA_944372205.1 uncultured Bacilli bacterium | reverse complement strand
TGTTTAAATATTTGATCATCAAGCATTATAGGATATTTTCCACTTAATATTCTATCACGACGATTTTGTTTAATTTTGATTTTTCTATTTGTATTCATATGAACCTCATTTCTATGAAACTTCCCGTTTCATGGTTATATATCCTAACATGGCATAAAAATAACTGTCAAGAGAAAAAAATGACAAGTTTTGTCGCTTTTTGTCGAATAAAATCAAGGTTTGTCGAAAACTTCGATTTTGGAGCAAAATAAAAAGGATTTTTCAATCCTTCTTGTTCTTTTTAGAAATTAAATTATCATACAATTTATAAAGATATTGTACTCTATTTTCTAATTTAAAATAATGTAAAATATACAAAATTAGAAAAACAAATAATGGTACTGTAGGTATTATAAATATCCAAGATACACTAATTAGAGCCATAAAGAAAATAGTAAATAAAGCATAGAACAATGTAACTAATAAATGGATTAGTCTTTCATGTTGAAAGAAACTAATTTTAGTTAACATTTCTTCTTTACTAACCTTTTTTTCCTCAGCTAATTTTATAAATTCATCAATATATTTTACCACTATTTTGCCTTCTTTTTATCGTTTTTATTTACAAGTCTTACCTTTACACCTTTATATCTGGCAAATTTCTTTTTTACACCATCAGGTAAATTTTTCTTAAAAGTTTTCACACTCACACCTCACTTACCAATAAATTATAACATATTTTGGTATTTTTTCGCAATCATTTCCGCAACTTTTATACCATCAACTGCGGAAGTTGTAATTCCTCCGGCATAACCAGATCCTTCACCACAAGGATAAAGACCAGTAATATTACTTTCTAATAAATCATTTCTTACAATCCTTACTGGAGATGAGGTTCTAGTCTCAGGTGCTAAAATAATGCCTTCATTAAATCCCGGGATTAATTTATTAAAATAATTAATTCCTTCCTTTAAACTAGAATTTATATATTCTGGGAATATTTCATTAATATCAATATATTTTGTACTACCTTTAACAAATTTATTAATATCTAAAATATTAGAACTTATAATGCTTTTTTCATAATCAATAAATTTTTGAATAGGTATATATCCTTTAGTTAATTCGTAAGTCTTTTTTTCAATACTTTCTACATATTTAAGGCCATCTAAAGGATGAGGCCCAAAATCACTAGCATTAACCGTAACAATTATTGCACTATTGGCAAATCCGGAATTCCTTAAATAATTACTCATTCCGTTAGTAACAACACCCATCAAATCACTACTAGCATTTACTACAAACCCACCAGGACACATACAAAATGAATAGACTCCTCTACCACTAGCATTATAAGTAAGTTTATATGAGGCACTTGGCAAATTAGGATAAATAATAGGGTATTGGCACTTATTTATTAAAACTTGGGTATGAACTATACGAATACCTATAGCAAAAGGTTTAGATGTAATATTTACTTTTCTTTCATAAAGCATATTAAATGTATCTTTAGCACTATGACCTATAGCTAAAATTAAATCATTCGTTTTAAAAACTTCTCCATTTACTACAATGCTATCTATTTTCTCATCCTTTATGATTATATCTTCTAAAGTACTATTATAATGAATTACTCCACCATACTCTAATATTTTTTCACGCAAATTTTTAACTACTAATCTTAAATTATCGGTCCCAATATGGGGATTTTTTTCATACATTATTTCATTTGGAGCCCCGCACTCAACAAATACCCGTAGAACTTCTTTAATCCTACCTTCCTTATCTTTTACTTGAGTATTTAGTTTACCATCACTAAAAGTTCCCGCTCCACCTTCTCCAAATTGTACATTAGAGTTTTTATCAAGGATATTATCCCTCCAAAAAGCTTCGACATCTTTAATTCGCTCTTCAATCCTTTTGCCACGTTCAAAAATAATCGGCTTGTAGCCATGTTTAGCTAAAAAGTAAGAAGCAAATAAGCCTGCTGGACCTAAACCAACAACAACTGGAGAATGTTTTAATAATTTATTACCGGACTTAGGAAAAGTATAAATGATTTCTGCATATTTAGTAATGTTTTTATTTTTATTATGTAATAAATATTTCTCTTCATCTTTAATTATTACTCCAAATTCATAAATATAACAAAATTCATGTTTACTCCGAGCATCTATTGATTTTTTAATTATTTTATAATCAATTATATCTTCTTTTAAATAATTTTTAATAAATTCTTTAAGTGATCCATCATAATCTATAGGAACTTTTACATTCTTTAAACTTAACATGATTCACCTGCAAGTATTCCTGAAAGTATTGCTATAGTTATATTGTAACCACCGCAATCACCATCTAAATCTAAAATCTCTCCACAAAAATATAAATTTGATACTTTTTTTGATTCTAAAGTATTTAAATTAATTTCTGCTAAATCTATGCCACCGCTACAAACTTGTGCTGAATTATAATCTTTAGTTCCAACAATTTCTATTTGAAAATCAGTTAAAGCTTGTGCTAGCTTTTCTTTTTCCTTATTATTTAATTTATCCCAAGTGCTATCTTCAGAAATTTTTAAAAACTTAAGTATTGCAGATAATAACTTATAATTAATAAATGTCTCACACAAAGATATAATGTTTCTTTTAGGAAAATCTATACTTCTCTTATTTAAAAAATCAAGCATATCACTACACCATGGAGCAAAATTAATACTAACACTTTCTTTAATAGATTTATTTAAACCAATTGCAATATCCCGACTTAAATTAAAGACACAGATGCCACTGATACCAAAACTCGTTAATTGAATTTCTCCTTCTTCGCATTTTTTTGTATTTAAATCAGTTATTATAACATGACATCTTACACCACTCCATTTATCTTCAATACCTAAATTTGTTACTAATTGAACTAAAGAGGGATTAACTTTATTTATAGTATGATTAAATGATTTAGCTACACTATAACCAAAACCTGTTGAACCAGTTATAGGATAAGCATAAGAGCCTGTTGCAATGATTACTTTATCAAAAATTTCTTCAAAGTTATTACCAGTTATATGAAACTTATCATTAACTTTAACAACATTTGTGATATTACAATCAGTTATTATATTAACCCCTAAGGATTTAGCAGTATATTCTAAAGCTTCTTTCATACTACTAGCAACCTCAGAATATGGATAATAATAACCATTTTTGATAAAAGGAACGACACCTAAATATGTCCAAAAAGCTTTTACCTTTTCTATATTTGTCTTATTAATAATTTCTTTTAGATCAATATTACTATTAGTATGATAATGTTTAATATCTTGATCAGTATTAAAATAATTACATTTACCATTACCAGTTAATAATAATTTCTTTAATACTTTATTATTCTTTTCAATTATAGTTACATTTTTATTATTTTTTGCAGCCTTTATAGCTGCAGCAAATGCGGAGATTCCTCCGCCGATAATTGCAATTTTCATTCTTCACTCCCAATTAATGCCATTTTAAATGATTCATATCCCTTATCAATATTATTTTGATTATCATTAATATAAGCTTTTATTCTTAATATTTTATCTTTTTCTATATAACCAGATTTAGTAAATTTATATCTAAATTCTTGTAATGTAGATGTTGTGTAGTATAAAATAATAAATATTACAAAATAAAATAAATTAAATATAAATAATAATATAAGATAAATAAACAAATTTCTTTTCTTGATAAAGCCTAAATTATATGCATCATTTAAAATACATTTTTTAAATTCTCTATAATTTATTTCTTCGTTTATATATTTTAAAACATATTTTTCTGATTCCAAATCTAGATTACTATCAATAACTATGTATTTATCATTTTCTTTTTTTATATAATTTTTGGCTATTAATTCATTTGTTAGGGCTTCATAAGATTTTTTAACATCTATTACCCCATCTAATAAAAAGGCCGCAATCGCCGAATTATATTCTGGCAAATTTGTTTCATAAGTCAGTTTTTTATTAGATATTAACTGATTGTTTTCTGTTTTTGCATTGTTTAGCTGACTAACTAAAATATAAAATGGTAATATAAATGCATTTAAATATAATGCTATAACAATTATTTCAATTGACCAACCTAATAAATCATCAAAGCCAAAATAATTTTCAATATATCCACCAGCAACTGGAGCAGAAACCAATCCATATTGTATATCCATTATTACAAAAGTATCAAACCAAGTTATAAAAAAACTTATAATAATAGACGCAACAATTAATATTTTTCTTAATTTATTTATTTTTTTCATACATTACTCCTTATTTTTTTAATAGCATCTGGAATACACTCTATTGTATCATGTGCAACCATAGCTATATCTGTATATTTATCCTCTGCAATTTTGCCTGCAAGAGCATTAAGTAAGGCTGCTGCTGCAACACTTTTTATATTATACTTGTTATAAGCCATAAACCCTACAAGAATACCTGATAATACATCGCCAGAACCAGCTGTAGCTAATCCTGGTACTGCTATATTTATTTCATAATAATTATTACCATCGACTACTATTGTTTTAGCTCCTTTTAGAAGAATAATAACATGATATTTTTTAGCAAAATCCATTGCTAATTTTATAGGATTGTTTAATACTTCATCTACTTCTTTATTTATAAGTCTAGAAAATTCTTTAGGGTGTGGTGTTAATATAACTTGAGCATTTGTAACATTCAACAAATCTAGATTTTTAGCTAAAATATTTAAGCCATCGGCATCAATTATTAATTTCCCTTTAAACTCTTTTAAAATGTATTCTAAAACTTCCTTGTTTTTATTACTAATAGTCCAACCCATACCAATAGCTAGGGAATCTAAATCTAAAATTGCCTTATCTAAATCATCATTTAATGGCCACAAAGTTTCTTCTAAAATAAAAGGTATTATGGCACTAGTTAAATCTTCTTCTATAATAATGCGGCATATACCTGCTCCACTACGCATTGCTGCACAAGCAAGAATAGCAAGTTTTACTGAACCCGTGTAGTTAATAGAACCACCTAGAATACCACATTTGCCAAAATCACCTTTGTTAGCATCACTTATTCTATTCTTAAATAAATCTTTAATATCACTTATTTTTATATTCATAATTATCACAACAAAATTATAACATACTTGCAATTTAATTGTAACCATTATATGATATAATTAGTTAATATTATGAAACCGGTTTTAAAGGAAGATATGAATGGAAGAAAAATTTATTGAGATTTATGATAAATACAAAAATGATGTCTTTAGAATTGCTTTTAGTTATACTAAATCTATAAGTGATGCAGAAGATATTACTCAAAATGTATTTATTAAATTATTTAATAATTTTGATGGTTTAAAAAATCAAGATTATTTAAAAAAATGGTTAATAAAAGTAACTATTAATGAAGCTAAAAGTATATTGCTATCTAGTTGGAAGAAAAAAATTAGGTTAACTCAAATAAATGATGAAAACTTGCACAAAACAGAATTTAAAATAGATGAAACTATAGAAGACATTTTAAAGTTACCTAAAAAAGAAAGATTAATAATTCACTTATATTATTATGAAGGTTATTCAGTTAAAGAAATTGCTGAAATAATTCATATAAGTGAAGCTAATGTAAAAATAACATTATTTCGAGCTAGAAAAAAGTTAAAGGAGGAATTAGTTTGAAAAATTTTGATGATTATAATAAGGAAATTAGAAAGATTAAATTAGATGAAAAAAGGGATAAAGAAATACTTAATAATGTAATAAACAATAAAAAAGTAAAACATTTCAATTTAAAATATGCTTGTACAATAGCAGTAATATTTATCAGTTTTATTGGTATAAGCAATGCTGATGAAATTGCTAAAACCTGGAAAATAGTATTTCCTGTTGCTGAAAATGTTGATTATGTGGGAGATACTGAATTTGTATTTCCTAAAACAAATTTTGATGATGCCGATGTTTGGAGTTTAAATATCGATGGAAATTATAATGCACTAGAAGAAATAGAAGATTTAATTGGAGTAAAAGAAATCTTAAAACTTGATGAGGCTAATGATATTTCTTTGATGACACCTAATAGAGTTGTTGGAGATAGTAATGTTTATGTATTAAGAGTATCCCAAAATTTTCATGAAAATAAATATCCAGATGATTACACAAATACTATAAACAGTTATGATTTAAGTGCCAGAATATATACAAAACACGCTTATAAATATGTGAATCATCCAAGCGCTTTTGAACTCTTCGGCGATATTGTAATAGGAAAAACAATTGTTGATGAATATTATATAGAATCCCTCGATACAACCGCAGTTATTTATACTTATACCGGAGGCAATAGAATATCTGCTACATTTGTTTATAAAAATATCCAATATGACTTAATGCTATTAAAAAATGATATAGACGAAATTAAAAATATCTTAAACAAATTACATGAATAGTCAATATAAAACACTAAAGCTTAGACAGCATAGTGTTTTTTTCATACTTTAAATATTATAATTAAATTGACTATTACTATTAGTTTTGTTAAAATTTGTTATAGAAGTTGATTAAATTGAAAAATATTAAAAATAAGAAAATACTTTATATTATAATAGTTTGTGTTATTGTTTTACTAATC
>CALVYM010000064.1 GCA_944372205.1 uncultured Bacilli bacterium | reverse complement strand
ATTTTTAATAAATAATAAATTAATAATTCATATTAAATTTAATTTTAAAATTTATAATTTGATATTGCATAGATATCAGATAATTATGGTTAAGAAAAGATATTAATTAAATTAAAGCATTAAAATAAGCCATAAAATCAGCTATTATTTAACAAAATAAAGTTTTAAATAATATATATTATGTTAACTAAATAATGGAATATAAAATACAAAGAACTATTTTCTTAATATTTTATATTCCATCAATGGCATTATCATATAGCCATTCTTTTAGTTTACTCATATCATTAGTTTCATAATATTCAATAAGTTTTGTTAAATAATCTCCAATTAATTCAACTGGCACAGCTATAATACCTTGACCATATTTTATCATTTCTTTATTTGCCACTAAATTAGCAACTCTTTTATTGCCGTCGATAAACATTTGACTTCTTTGAATCCAACAAAACAATGTAATACAAAAATCTAACTTTTCATCAATGTTTAAAATCTCATTTAATTCTTCTTCATAGTTACATTCACTAGGAAGTTTTGGCCTCCAAGTAGTTCCTGTTATCCCTACTCCCCTATCTCGAAATTCACCTAAAGGATAAAGATTTTCACCCTTGCATATTAAAAACTGGACTTTTTTAATGTAATCTATTGTTAAATCATCATTAATTGTACTAAGGACAAATTCCCATGCATCTCTTAAACCTCTTAATTTTAACATATCATCTACTGAAATATTTCCATTATTAACATTATTCATAAATGCATAGGTATCAGCAAAAGTTACAGCTATACCTTCAAGATTAGCACTTTTATAAATATTATCTACTAATTTTCTTTTAGCAAAAAATATATTATCATCTTGTGTCATATTATATTTAGATTTCACTTTTATCACTCCTATTACTTAACAATATTATACTATTAATTGTTAGAAAAATAAATATTTTTAATCTAGATCTTCTTCATATAAATAGTCTTTTTAGTAATTAATTGTTCCTTTTTCCTACTTGATATAGTAATTAAATCAATTTGCATTGGACATAAATGATTTAGAGGATGAATTATTTTTGGTGCCATTTCTTGAATTTTAGTAATACCTCCGTTGATTATTAAAGTCATATTTCCATCATTTCTTAATCCTCTAGCATATTTAGGAAATAATTTTTTACTAGGTGATACTAATCCCCAATTAAAATTACCTATGCCAAAAGGAATACATCCATCATGATTATGACCGGAAAGTATTAAATCATAATTTTTAAGTAAGCTTAAATTATCCCTGCTTTTACAAAATTCCTGTGAATGAATTAAAGCAATATTAATATAATTATTACTTATTTTATATAAATTTTTATGTTTAATTAAATCACTATAAAACACTTTTAAATCGTCAATATTATTAGTTGGATAATAATATGAAAAAGTTTCTGTATATCCCATAAATAATAGATTATTATCTACATATATTTTATTATTTAGAAAAATTAAATTATCAATACTATTTAATTTATTAAAAAATTTAGTATTGTAATAATAAATATGTTCTTTTTTCTTTTTGAAGGTAACATCATGATTACCTAAAATAACTATAGTTTTAGTTATAGAACATAACATAGTAAAAAAATTTAAAATAATATCTTGATAATCATTTAAATATATTGGAGAATCTACTATATCACCAAGAACTATTATATAATCGGGTTTTATATTATTTGTTAAATTTATTAAATATTTTAACTTTTCCAAATTAAATGTTTTACTTATATGTATATCACTTATTGTAAGAATAGATATATCATCTAAAGCTAATTCATTAAAAACATTAATATTTTTAATTTGTATATAATTATCTACAAAAAAGCGCAATTTAACCACCAATAATATTATACTATTAATTGCTAAAATAATAAAACATTAATTAATACTAAAATTATTCCACTGATTAATCCTAAATATAATACTTTGTTTTCCTTATATTTTAATGCCTTAGGAATTAATTCTTGAATAGCTAAGGTAATCATTAAACCCGCAACAATAACAAGAATTATACTAATCATCATATCAGTAATATAGTTCTTTAAGAATATAAATGCGAGCATTGCTCCGATAGGTTCCGCAATTCCCGACAAAAAGGCTTTTTTAAAGGCACTTTTTTTACTTTTTGTTGCATAATATATTGGCACAGCTATACTAATTCCCTCGGGAATATTATGAAGCATTATCGCTACACTTAATTTAATACCTAAATCTATACTTTGATAACTACTTAAGAATGTCGCAATACCTTCGGGTAGATTATGAAGTATTAAAACAATCATGTTTAATATACCCAGTTTATATAAATCTTGTTTTTGTTCTTGTTTATTAATAAGAGTACTCATAAAAGTAATGACTATATAACTTATTATAAAAGCAATTACAAGTAAAAGAATTGATTTAGATAAACCATACACTCCAAAATAGGTAAAAAAAGATTCGGGAATTAAATCAAATATTGATATACCAATCATTACTGCTGCTGAGAATGCTAGACAAAATGTAATAAATTTATTTATTTTAGCGGAATCTATTTTAAAAAATATTATTAATGCTCCAAGGCATGTAGATAGACCAGCGATAGTAGATATAAGCAAAGGTAGTAATACTTGCATAATATTCCCCCCTACTTAAAGTATATTTAAAAAAGACAAGTTTATGATGCTTGTCTTTAACACATAATAATAGTATTATTCTTTAAATGTTCTAAATATTTTCTAAATTCTTTATTATCAATTTCTACTTGTAAAACAAAATTAATTTTTCCTATTAAAGTATTAATATATTTATTCTTATTAGTTATATTTAAATATTTTAACGGTTTTAAGTAAGTTACTTGTCTCATAAATTGTCCTAAACTTACCATTTTTCTTAGGAATTTCAAAACTTATATAATTAGCATCTAAATTATTAGATAAATAATATAGTGTTTTTTTTACCTTAATTTTCACTTCCTCTAAAAGCAATACTAAATATTATAAATATGGAAATGTACTTTACATAACGCAGTTATGGGTAGTTACATTGGAATATTTATACGATATATTTGCTAAATCTCCACTTAAACGACTCGCTTAAATATAGGACACTATTGCTTTTCAAAAATATTATAACAGTTTTATTTTTTGTTTTCAATACTAGATTTTATAAATGAATCAAATAATGGATGGCATCTTGTTGGACGACTTTTAAATTCTGGATGAAATTGGCAAGCTATAAAATGGGGGTGATTTTCTAGTTCAATAATTTCTACTAAATTAGCATCAGGATTAATACCACTTATTACTAGGCCATTTTTCTCTAATATTTCTTTATAATTATTATTAAATTCATAGCGATGTCTGTGTCGCTCTAATATTTCATCACTTTTATAATCTTTATAAGCAAGGGTTCCTTTTTTTAAAGAGCATCTATAATTACCAAGTCTTAAGGTTCCACCTTTATTGATGATGGCTTTTTGATCAGCCATTAAATCAATTACAGGATTTTCTGCTAATTCATCAAATTCTCTGCTACTTGCATCATTTATACCACAAACATTACGAGCAAACTCAATTACAGCTATTTGCATACCTAAACAAATACCTAGGAAAGGCACTTTATTTACCCTGGCATAACGACAAGCATTAATCATACCTTGTGTCCCTCTTGAACCAAAACCTCCAGGAATAATTATGCCACTTGATTTTTTAAATACTTCTTTTAAATTTGCTTTATTATCTTCTAAAGTTTCACTATCTACCCATTTAATATTAATTTTGGTATTATATTTATAACCTGCTGATTTTAGTGCTTCTTTAACAGAAAGATAAGCATCTTCAAGTTCTGTGTATTTACCAACTAAAGCTATTTCAATTTCCTTATCCAAATTGTTTACTCTACTTATTAAATCTTCCCAATTACTTAAATCACTTTTAGTAATTTTTAAATTAAATTGTTTTAAAATTATATCTTCAATATGTTGTTTATGAAAATTAATTGGTATTTGATAAATATTAGCCTCATCTTTAGCTTCAATAATATTTTCTTTAGGAATACTACCAAAAAGAGCTATTTTTTCTCTGACATGTATACCTAACTCTATTGGGGCTCTAGTAACAATGATATCAGGTTGAATTCCCAGTCTTCTAAGCTCAATAATACTATTTTGGGTAGGTTTAGTTTTAAGTTCATTTGAGCCATATAAAAATGGTACTAAAGTGGTATGAACAAATAAAGAATTATTAATACCCGCCTCTAAACGAAATTGTCTTAGAGACTCCATCATAACAGCTGATTCAATGTCTCCAACAGTACCACCGATTTCGGTGATTACTATATCTGCCCCACTGCTTGATCCTGCTTCATAAATTTTATTTTTAATTTCATTTGATATGTGTGGTACTATTTGAATTGTTGCTCCAAGATAGTCCCCTACTCGTTCTTTTTCAATAACACTAGAATAAATCTTACCATTAGTAATATTAGAAGTATAGTTTAACTCTTCATCAATAAACCTTTCATAATGGCCTAAATCAAGATCAGTTTCACAGCCATCAGCAGTCACAAATACCTCACCATGTTGAATTGGTGACATAGTTCCTGGATCCACATTCATATAAGGATCAAATTTTTGCATAAATACTTTATAACCTTTAGCTTTTAAAAGTAAGGCAATACTTGATGCTGTAATACCTTTACCAAGCCCTGAACAAACACCCCCAGTTACAAATACATACTTTGTCATAAAATCCTCCAAAATTAAGAAAAACACACTGGGAGATACCAGTGTGGCTCTATTTAAGTATATCACTATTTTTTACACTTCTCAATAAAATATTTAAATATTTTTTCACTATATTCATCACTTAAATCTTCCGGATGCCATTGAAGCCCTAATATAAATGTTTTATTAGGTAAATGCAGTGCTTCAATAATATTATCACTACTATAAGCATCAACTGTAAAATTATTATTTAAATTAACCGTATCATTGTGTCTACTATTAACCATTATTTTATTACTACCTAAAATATCCAAAAGTATTCCATTATTTATAGTTATTTCATGAACATATTCATCCTTACTTTGATGATGATTATTACCAATGGCTATACAATTATCTAATACATTGCCAAATTTATCCATTGAGGCAATTAACTGCATACCTGCACAAATACCTAAAGCTGGTATATCATTATCAAAAGCATATTTTAGCACCTTTTCATCTAATTTTTCCCAAGAATATCCTCCAGGGAAAATAAAACCATCGAAAATACTAAAATCCATGTCACTTAAGATAAGCAAAGGTATTCCACCAGATTTAATAACATAATCTACAATACTTTTATTTACTTTTAAAATATCTCTATCATCATTTTTTATAGTGCGGCAGGTAATGCCAATTATTGGTTTCATTTAAGTCTCCTTTCTAAATATTACCAATTATTTTATGATTAATTATTTATATTTATACCATAATAGTACTGGGAGGAAAATATAATGAGTAAATCAAGAAATTCAGCTAGAAGTAATGCAAGAAATAATTCTAAAGCTTCTAGTTCAAGCAGTGCAAGAAGTAAAGCACGCAGCAATTCAAGTGCTCGTAACGAAAGTTGTAATTAATTAATTCCACTTTCTTTGTGAGCCCGAGGATGATGATTATAATCTTCCTCGATTTTTTTATTGCTTAAATGACTATATATTTCGGTTGTAGCTAAATTTTCATGTCCCAGTAACTCTTGAATAACTCTTAAATCCGCTCCATTATTAAGTAAGTGTGTTGCAAAAGAATGCCTTAAAGTGTGCGGAGAAATATCTTTATTTATATTTGCCTCTTTGGCTAATTTTTTAATTATCTTAAAAAAACCTTGCCTACTAATTTTATTACCATCTTTATTGATAAATACATAATTACTAGATTTTGTTTTAAGTAAAAACTTCCGGTAATCATTTAGGTATAAAGTTAAAAATTTTATTGCGGTATCACCAAGTGGCACAATTCTTGTCTTTTTGCCTTTGCCAAGAACTCTTATAATACATTCATCAAAATCTATTTGATTGAGCTCTAAATTGGTAAGTTCACTAATTCTAATTCCTGTTGCATATAATACTTCAAGCATGGCTTTATTACGGTAATCTGCAGGCTTAATAAGTCTTATATCAAGTAGTTTATCTACCTCTTCATCAGTAAGATAATTAGGCAGTTTCTTCTCAAGCTTTGGAGCTTTAATACTATCACAAGGATTATTATTTATTTTTTTATTAAAGATCATATAATTATAAAATGAATTAAAAACCGACAAATAATGAGCTTTAGTTTTAGTACTGGCCTCTACATTTAATAAAAAATTTCTAATATCATCACTATTTAAACTTAAAGAATCCTTTTTAGTTTGTTCTAATAACATTAATAAATTTTCCCCATAAGAATCTATAGTATTATCTGATAATCTTCTTTCATATTTTAAATATTCTAAATAATATACAACATTTTCATCTTTAATATTTTCAATTATATTTTTCATATTACCACAATATAATTATACATTATTTTTAAAAATATTGCTATAACTATTTACATATGGTAATTTCTTTGGTATAATTTAATTACTGGTGGATATAATATATATGTAGATATTATATCTACTACGGGACTGATAACCCTAGTCTTTACTAGTTTGGTTTGAGGT
>CALVYM010000063.1 GCA_944372205.1 uncultured Bacilli bacterium | reverse complement strand
AATATCTTCGACATAAAGCAACAAATTTTGTTGCTTTTTTAGTGTATAATGATTGCGTGATAATATGAAAATATATTTAGATTTAGTATTTTTACTTAATTTTAGTTATGATTTATTATTACTTATGACTGTTGATGTAGCACTAAAAAGACATATGAAGTTTAAAAGATTACTAATTGGAGCTATTCTTGGAGCATTATCTTTAGTAATACTTTTTATACCACTAAATAATATAATGTTATTTATATTTAAAATAATTATAAGTATATTAATGCTTTTAATAGCCTTTGGATATCAAAACATTAAATATATGGCTGATAATTTTATATATTTATATATGACTAGTGTAATTCTTGGTGGTTTTTTATATTTTTTAAGTTTAGAATTTAGTTATAAAAATGAAGGATTAATATTTTATTTTGATGGTTTTAGTATTAATTATATTGTTTTAATAATACTTGCACCTATTATATTGTTTTTATATATTAGAGAATTAAAAAGATATAAGAGCAGTATTAAATATAAAATGAATGTTTCTATTTGTTTTAAAAATGGGAAGATTTTAAATTGTAATGGATTTTTAGATACTGGAAATAAGCTTAGAGATCCTATTACCCATAAATATGTAATACTTTTATCTAAAAAAATATTAGTACCATTTATTAATAATAAAAGTCCTATATATGTTCCCTATAAAGTAGTTGGATATAATGGATTAATTGAATGTTTTAGTATTAGGTATTTAAAAATAAATAATAGTATTTTAAATAATTATTTAGTTGGAATAATACCTGATGAAATGAATAAAATTAGTATGGATTGCTTGCTTAATTATAAGATAATGGAGGATATATGTTTAAAAAATTAATTGCAAAAATAATAGCTAAGTATAATGAAGTATTATTTGTTGGAGCAACTGATAAATTACCACCACCACTTGATAGAGAAAAGGAATTAGAATACTTAATCAAGGCTAGACAAGGGGATATAGAAGCTCGTAATAAGTTAATTGAACACAATTTAAGATTAGTAGTATTTTTAGCTAAAAAGTATGAAAATACGACCTATGATATTGAAGATTTAGTAAGTATTGGTTCAATTGGTTTAATTAAAGGAATTAATACTTATAAGATTGATAAAAATATAAAGTTAGCTACTTATGCATCCCGTTGTATTAGTAATGAAATATTGATGTTTTTAAGAAAAAATAAAAGAAAAAGAAGTGAAGTATCTCTAGAAGAGGCTCTAAACTATGATAGTGAAGGAAATGAACTACACCTAGAAGATATTCTTGGAACTGATGCTAATTTAGTACCCAGTGAATATGAAAAAAAGGTTGATAAAGAGCTACTTAGCCATGAAATAAAAAATTTACCTGATAGGGATAAAGAAATAATGACTTTAAGATATGGTCTTAATAATACACTAGAGTATACCCAAAAAGAAGTTGCAGAAATGTTAGGTATATCGCAAAGTTATATTTCAAGAATAGAAAAAAAAGTAGTAAGACGCCTAAAACAAATTATGCGTTAGGATTCTTGCTACTTAATATTTCATCAACTGATAATTTGTATTTCTTACAAATGGCATATAAAAAGACCGTTTTTATTACAACTTTGCCGGTTTCATATTGTGACCATGTTGATGAAGTAGTATTCAAAAATTTAAATAAGACTTTTTGTGGTAAATTTTTTCTATGCCGAAATTCTTTGAGATTTTCACCAATTATGCTAGCATTAATAACAGTCTTTTTATATTCGGTTCTAATATCACTTAAACCTAAGATATAATCAAATGAAACATCTAAGGCTTGGCATATCGCATTAAGTCTAACTAGAGGAATTGTATCTTTTCCTGTTTCCCATCCGGCATAAGTTGAACGCTTAACATTAAGAATTTCAGCAATATCTTTTTGAGTCATTTCTTGTTCTTCACGAATTTCTCTTAATCTTTTTATTTTCATATAAATCACTAATGATATTTTCTCATTAATAATATTATTTGCATAAAAATGTGGGAAAATACGAGAAAATATGTTATTATTAAAAGGGAGGTAATAATGATAATAGTTACAAATGGCATAGATACAATTAATATTGATAAAAAGTATTTACAAAAATTAGATAATGGTTTTTTAATTAAACCGGAATTTGATTACTGGATGGTTAGTTTAATAATTATTGTGGAAAATGGAGTTATAACAAAGATAATAAAGACATTGCCATATGGAGAAAGAATACTAAATAGTTTTAATAATTTAGATAAAAATAGTAATAGAGTTTTACTTTCTAATAATGAATTTAGTAAGTTTAAGAAATTATACGAAAACATGCGAAATAAAGATGATTTAAGAAAAAAAGTTGTAATTGAAACTGTTGCTCATATTTTAGCATATCTATATTATCAAGCTAAATATATTGAAGATAATCAAGAAACTTTAATGGATGAATTATTTGAATATGAAATTCCTAACATTTATAATTATAAAGAATACAAAAATGAGATTTTTAGAAGAACTAATGAAATTTTAAAAAAAGAATATTTATAATTGTATAAAAACTAATTCTTTCAAACAAAATATGTTTGAAAGGATTTTTATATGGCAAGATATAAAGTAGATATTACAGGAATTAATACTAGTGAAATAAAAGTACTGACCAATGAAGAAATGACTCATTTATTTGTAAGACTTAAAAATGGAGATATTGATGCTAAAACAGAGCTAATTAATGGTAATTTGAAATTAGTGTTAAGTGTTTTAAAGAATTTTTTTCGTAGTGATATTAATATGGATGATTTATTTCAAGTAGGAGTTATTGGTTTGATTAAAGCAATAGATAATTTTGATTTAACTTATGGATTAAAGCTATCTACCTATGCGGTACCTTTAATAGTTGGTGAAATTAAGCGTTACATTAGAGATAATACCCAAATGCGAGTAAGTCGTAGTATTAAAGATTTAGCTTATAAAATAATTAAGTTTAAAGATGATTATTTTAAAGAATACGGAGTTGAAGCACCATCTAGTAAAATAACTGAAGCATTAGGTATTGATGAATATCAAATAGCTTTTGCTCTTGATGCCTTAAGAGAACCTACAAGTATATTTGAGCCCATTTATAATGATGGGGGAGATACTATATATTTATTTGATCAGATTGCTGATGCTCGTGATAAAAATAGTGATAAAGATATGTTAATTTCTCTAAGAAAAGCTTTACTTAAATTAAAAAAAAGAGAAAAAGATATTTTATTAGAGCGATTTATTGTGGGAAAAACTCAAATGGAAATAGCCCATAATCTTGGAATTAGCCAAGCTCAAGTATCACGCCTTGAAAAAAGTGCTTTACTAAATTTAAAAAAACAAATTAAATAACATATAATTTAATGGTGGTTATATGTATTTAAGTGAGTTACAAAATAAAGATATAATTAGTATAAAAAGTGGAGTTAATTTAGGTAGAATTGTTGATGTCGAAATAAATAGTGAAGGACATATTTTAGGATTTGTTGCTGAAGAAAAAAAATTGTTTCGAAAAGTTTTAAAAAACAGTGAATTAAATTTTAATTTTAAAGATATTGTTAAAATTGGAGAAGATGTTATACTAGTAAATAAATGAAAAATGTGGTATAGTAATGACATGAAGAAAAAAAGTTTAATTTTAGCTACTATTATTGTAATTATAGATGCAATACTTAAAATATTTATAGATAATATTTTAAGTATTAATGAATCTATTCAGATTATTCCAAATGTTTTTTATATAACTAAAGTATATAATACTGGTGCCGCCTGGAGTATTTTTGAGGGAAGTCAAATTGTATTAATAATTATTGCTATAGTTGCTTTTTTCTTTTTATTAAAATATCAAAATGCTTTTAGGAAAAACAAAAGAAACACTTTAGCTTTTGCTCTTGTTTATGGAGGATTAGTTGGTAATCTAATTGATAGAGTAATTTATGGATATGTTATTGATTATTTACATGTTTATATCATAAATTATAGTTTTCCAATATTTAATATAGCGGATATAGCTATAGTTGTTGGTTTTTTACTCATAATTATAGCAATAATTAAAGGAGAAGAACATGATAGTAGTAAATAAGGAAGTAAATGAAAGAATAGATAAATATTTAGCAAATCTTACTGATTATAGTAGAGAAACCATAACTAAGATGATTGATAGTGATTTTATTTTAGTAAATAATAAAAAAGTAAAGGCTAGTTATAAACCAGTTTTAGGTGATATTATTGAAATTAAAGAGGGATTTATAAAAAAAACAAATTTAGAAGGCCAAAAACTTGATTTAGACATTGTTTATGAAGATGAGTACTTAATGGTTATTAATAAACCTAGTGGTTTAGTTGTGCATCCCGGCAGTGGTAATAAAGATAATACTTTAGTAAATGGCCTTATTTATTACACTAAAAACCTAAGTGATATTGGAGATATTAATAGACCAGGCATAGTTCATAGGCTTGATAAAGATACATCTGGTTTAATGCTTGTAGCTAAAGAAAATAAAACTCATGAGATACTTGCCGAAGAATTTAAGAGGCATAATATCCATAGAGAGTATGTAGCTTTAGTTGATGGAGTAATTGAAGTATCTAAAGGATGCATTGATGCACCAATTAAAAGAAGCAAAGAAAATTATCAAAAAATGACTGTTGCATCTGGTGGTAAAAAAGCTATTACAAATTTTGAAGTAATAAAAAGATATAAAAATAATACTTTAATTAGATTAGTTTTAGAAACTGGAAGAACGCATCAAATAAGAGTTCATCTAGCTTATATTGGTTATCCTGTTCATAATGATCCAGTTTATAATAAAAAAACTAGTACTTCTTTTGGTCAATTTCTGCATTCTGAATATTTAAGTTTTATTCATCCAATTACTAATAAAAAATTAGAGTTTAGATGTTCTTTACCAGATGAATTTAAAAAATATTTAAATACTTTGGAGTAATGTTATTAAACAGTAGACAAAAGAGTAAGATACAACTAGTAAATAAGGAACAGATAAAAGTTCATAAGAACCAATTAAATTTTTAAATTCTTTAATTAAAAGACCAGCAAATATTAAAAGAGTTAAAAGAAAAAAAGTAGCAAATAAATAATTTTGAAAATAGCCAAAGAATATAACAGATGTTATATTTAAAATATAGTTAGTAAGAAGTAGAAATATAGTATTTTCTCTTAAAATACCAAAATTTATAATTTTAAGTATGGGAATAAGTAGGCAAATTAAAGAAAATATGTAAAGTATATAGAAAAACAAAATTATCACCTCTTTACTAAATATATGATTTATTGTAAAATAAAATGCGAGGAGTGATTTTATGCCTTCAATAATAATAAGAAAAAATGAACAAATTATGATGAGTTTAGTCCATTATTTTGTAACTAAAGAAAATTATTCACCAATAAATGTTCAAGGAGTAAAAGATGAAATTTGGTTAGAAAACTTAGATGGACCTTACCGAGTAATTAGAATTAGTTGTAATAAAGTTATTAATGAAGAACAATATAAATTTGATTTATTTAAAGTACAACATATTATTAAACAAATAAAGAAGAAAACTTTATCTTGGAAAATGAATGCTTTAAATATATATTTAGATTTAGATAAAAAAATTGAACCAAGACTTTTCAATCATATTGAAACAATTAATATTAATTCTATTAATGATATTAAAAAAAATAAAAATTTAAAAGAAATGTTTCCAGATATCGAAAATAATTTACTTGATACTAAAAATGGCCTTGATTTAATTATCAATGTAACACATGATATAAATGAAAAAACTTATAAAGATAATAAATTATTTGAAAAAGTATTTTCACCTAAAAAGATTATTATGACTAAATTAATATTATTAATATGTGTTGTAATGTATATTATTTTAGGAATTAATAGTAATAACTTCCTTAATATTGGCATTAATTCTTTAGTTGATTTTGGAGGAAATAATTTATTATTAGTTCAAAGTGGAGAAGTATGGCGAATAATAAGTGCAGCATTTTTACATGTTAGTTTAATACATTTACTAGTTAATATGTATTCTTTAGTTATAATAGGTACTCAAGTAGAAACATTTATTGGTAAATTAAAGTTTTTATTTATTTATTTAATTAGTGCAATTGTAGGTAGTTTACTTTCATTAATCTTTAATGAAGTAAATATAGTTTCAGTTGGTGCTAGTGGGGCAATATTTGGTTTAATGGGAGCTTTGCTTTATTTTGGATATCACTATCGTTTGTATTTAAGTGAAGCTATAAAAAACCAAATTATTCCTGTTATCGTTTTAAATCTAATTCTTGGCTTTATGGTAAGTGGTGTTGATAATGCCGCTCATATTGGTGGCTTAATCGGAGGTTATTTAGCATCAATGGCTATAGGTATAGAAAATAAAAGTAAACTTCGTGATAAAGTTAATGGTTGGATTGTTCTAGTATTACTTATTGTTTTCTTAAGTTATATTGTATTTTTCGTCAAATAAAACCGGTGATTTTATTCACCAGTTTTATCAAGGTTGTGCTTTTTAATTATGTCATTTACTTCATCAATGCTTAAATTGACTATCTTAGCAATAGTTTCTATCGAAATACTTTCAGAAATAGCACTTTTGATGACGTTGATTTTTTCTTCATTAGATCCTTGTTTTAACCCTTTAGAAAAGTTTACTTTTCTTTCAGTATTAAGTAATTTAGCTCTGTCTTCATCAGGATCAATCCAAAAACTTTCATTCT
>CALVYM010000062.1 GCA_944372205.1 uncultured Bacilli bacterium | reverse complement strand
TTATTAGTTTTTATTATTGAAGAAATACAAAGAATTTGTTATAATTGATATATAATAAAAGTGGGTTAGATAAGTATGAAAGTATTTTTGATTGATAATAATAAAATAATTAAATATATACTACCATCTAAAATAGATGATTCTTTTTTGATTACTTATAATGACCCAGAAGTTAAAGATTGTTTAATTAGTTTTGAAGGTGCTAATAATAAATGGTATTTAAAAAGTAATGGTAATGTTAATATAATTGAACAAGGTGAAGAAGTAGATAATATTGAAGTAATTGAGTATCGAAAATATATTTTAAAGGTAGTTGGTAAGAAAAACTATTTAGAACTTTTCTTTTTGCCAAGTAAAGAAACTTTGTTTAAACTTAGTTTCAGTAGTTTAGATAGTTTTTCTGTTGGGGCAGATCCATCATGTCAAATATATTATGATTCTGCTGATTTAACTAAAGTTGAAGCAATATTTAAAGTAATTGATGGTAATTGGACAATATCATGTATTAATGATGATAATTATAAAGTATTTGTAAATAACTTTAGAATAAATGTAAGAAAGTTAAAATCTGGTGATGTTATATTTATCGGGGGACTTAAAATTGTTTGGATGAAAGAATTTATTTGTGTTAATAATCCAAGAAATTCTTTAAAGATTACTGGTATGAAGTTAATTAGTGATGATAATACAAGTAATGGAGAAATATTACCTGTTAGTGAAGATGAAAAATCAGTTGAGTTATATGATAAAGATGATTATTTTGTGCATTATCCATCAATTAGAGAAACATTAGAAGAAAAAGAAGTAGTAGTAGATGCTCCCCCTAATGAAGAAAAAGATAATTCAATGCCCTTTATTTTATCAATGGGTACATCTATTATTATGATGTCTTCATCATTTATGATGACTTATAATGTATTTTATGGTTTTTCTCAAGGAAGAACTATTTGGAATGTTTTACCTCAACTTGTAATGGGTGTATCGATGCTTATCGGTGGTCTTATTATGCCTAGGATTACTAGAGCATGGCAAAAGAAACAAAAAAAGAAAAGAGAAGCTCTAAGACAAGAGAAATATAGTAAATATTTGGCTGATAAAGATAGAGAACTACAATTAATTATTAAAAATGAATTACAAATATTAAATGATAATTATTTAAATGCCGATGCTTGTTTGGTGGCATTAGATAAAAAAAATAAAAACTTCTGGTGGCGAGAAATAGAAGATGATGCTTTTTTAGCTATTAGAGTTGGTAATGGTAGAATTGATTCTAAAGTAGAGGTTAAAGCTCCAGAAGAGCATTTTACACTTGATGAAGATAACTTATTAGAAGAAGCATATAAAATAAAAGATAAGTATGATCATGTAGATGGGGCACCAGTAGTTGTATCACTAAAAGCAAGTGATGTTACATCTTTAATAACAGAAGTAAATAATAAAGATTCTTATATTAATGAACTTGTTTTACAATTAATAATTTTACATAGTAGCCTAGATTTAAAACTTGTTTTAATGACTAAAGAAGAAAATGTTAGCAGATGGGAATTTATGAAGTATTTGCCTCATATATTCTCGGAAGATAAAAGTATTAGATTCTTTGGTACAAACGAAAAAGAATGGAAAAATATATCAAATTTCTTGGAAGAAGAATTAAAAAGAAGAAAAGAAGTAGCTGGTGATAATTCTGATAAAGGATATGTAGGAATACCATATTATTTAATTATTACAGATGATTATAAGAATACAAAATCTATTCAAATAATTGATGACTTAGTAAATAAATTTGGGGGAATGTATAGTTTTTCTTTACTAATATTAGAAGATAATATTAAAAATGTACCATCTAATAGTAAAACATTTATTGAAGTTCGTGGTAAAGATGGTGTAGTTATTGAAAAAAGTACTGGTTTAAATAAACAATCAATATTTTATTTAGATAAGATAAATAATGATATTGATATGAACAGTATTGCTAAAAGACTTGCTGATATTCCAGTTATGAGTAAAGAAGGAGCATCAGTTCTGCCAACAAGCCTTAAGTTTCTAGATATGTTTGGAGTATCTAAAATCGAACAATTAAATATACTTAATCGTTGGCAAGCAAATAATCCTGTAGTTAGTCTTGATACTGTCATTGGGGTTCATCCAAATGGTGATAAATTTACATTAGACTTACATGAAAAGTTTCAAGGACCTCATGGTTTAATTGCAGGTTCTACTGGTTCTGGTAAATCAGAATTTATTATTACTTATATTTTATCAATGGCAATAAACTATCACCCTTATGAAGTTCAATTTGTTTTAATTGACTATAAAGGTGGAGGCTTAGCTGGAGCTTTTGAAAACAAAGAAACAGGCATTAAAATACCACACCTAGCAGGTACAATAACCAACCTTGATACTCATGAAATGAACCGTAGTTTAGTATCTATTCAAAGTGAACTAAAAAGACGCCAAAGGATATTTAATGAAGTAAGAGAATCTTTAGGTGAAGGAACAATAGATATTTATAAATATCAAAAATTATATAGAGAAGGTGTAGTTAAAACACCATTATCGCATTTATTCATCATCTGCGATGAATTCGCGGAATTAAAACAACAACAACCAGATTTTATGCAAGAATTAATTTCTACTTCTCGTATTGGTCGTTCCCTAGGAATTCATTTAATACTTGCTACCCAAAAACCAAGCGGGGTAGTAAATGATCAAATCTGGGCAAACTCTCGGTTTAAAGTATGCTTACGGGTTCAAGAAAAAAGTGATTCTATGGAAATGCTTAAAAGACCAGAAGCCGCATCAATAAAAGAGACTGGTAGATTTTACTTACAAGTTGGATATGATGAATTATTTGAAATCGGTCAAAGTGGCTGGAGTGGAGCAAAATACACTCCAAGTGATAAAATTCAAAAAAGAATTGATGAATCAATAAATTATATAGATAATACCGGTTATGTTATAAAAAGTATTAAAGAAATAGATCCAAATGAAATAAATGTTAAGGATTATGGTGATGAACTTACTAATGTAGTTAAATATATTTATGAACTTGGTAAAAAAGAACAAGTTAAAACTACTAAATTATGGCTTGATTCTATACCAGAAGTTATTTATATTAGTAATTTAAAGAAAAAATACAATTATACACCAGAAAGTTACTATATTAATCCAGTAATTGGTGAATATGATGATCCAATAAATCAAGTTCAAGGACTATTAACTGTTGATTTATCAAGAGTTGGTAATTTAGTTATATATGGTATACCTGGTAGTGGTAAAGAAAACCTAGTTACTAATGTCATTCGTTCAAGTATTGTTGAGCACACTCCTGATGAAGTAAATATTTATATTCTTGATTGTGGTTCAGAGTCTCTTAAGATATTTAATTCATTTCCTCATGTAGGTGATGTTTTAACAATTGATTCCGAAGAAAAAATTACAGATTTAGTTACAATGATTTCTAGTGAAATTGAAAGAAGAAAAGACTTATTTACGGAATATGCCGGAAGTTATAATGATTATATTAAAAATAGTGGAAATAAATTACCACTTATGCTTATTGTCATTAATAATTATGATGTATTTAATGAAACTTATTCTACTGTTGCTGATAGCTTGCAATCCCTATTTAGAGATGGCTATAAATATGGTGTAGTATTTGTTGTAAGTTGTATTAGTGTTAATGCTATAAAAACAAGAAGTGTATCATATTTTAACAATAAAATATGCTTACATCTAAATGATCCTATGGATTATCGCTCTATTTTAGCATCTCCAAGAGATTTAACGCCATCTGATTATTTCGGACGAGGTCTTGCTGTAGTTTCGGGAAGAGTTTTAGAATTCCAATCAGCATTATTTGCACCAAGAAAAGACTATACAAACTCACTAAGAGAACTAGCTAAAACCCTAAATAGTGCTTATACAACCAAAGCAAGTCCAATTCCATCAGTACCAGATATAGTAGTTGTTGATAGTTTAATAGAAAAAGTTGAAAGTAAATTGCTTATTCCAATTGGTTATAACATTCGTAATAAACAAATCAATTATTATAACTTTAAAATTAATAATATCATTCCAATAGCATTTAGTCAAACCGACAACATTAAGTTATCTTTCGTAAAATCTATAGCTAAAATTATAGCTAAAGTAGCTACAATTAATATCCTTGATTTATCAAATACATTCAAAGAAAGTACTAATAATTTAAATTTATATAATAAAGATAATTGTATAGAATTTATTGATAAATTAAAAGAAGAAGTAACTACTGATACATATTATTTGTTAATAGGTATGGCTAATGTAAGTAATTTAATTGATAAAGATGCTTATAAGGAACTTATAAATTTGTTAACTAACCAAAGTAGTGATACATTAAAACATATTATTGTAGTTGGTTCAACTGAAGTAATAAAAACCCTTAAAGCGGAAAGTTGGTTTAAAAATAATGTTAGTGATAAAAGCTATATTTGGCTAGGAGATGATATAGCTAATCAATTTGTTTTAAGTCCACCGAATATTCCATTTGAACAAAAGAAAATTAATTTTGAATATATGGGCTTTGCTATTTATAAAGGTAGTTATGAAATAATTAAATATGTAATAGATAAGGGGGATTTAGATGAATAATAAAGTTTTAGTAAAAGTATTAATACCTGAAATAGATGAAGTTTATGACGTATTTATACCAATAAATATTAGGATAGGGATGGTTATAAAACTTTTAAATGAATCATTAAGTGAAGTATCTAATGGGCTTTATGTGGTTAAGAATAACCGTAAAATATATAATACAGTAGATGCTAATCCTTATCCTTTTAATAAACTAGTAAGAGAAACTAATATTAGAAACGGAACTACAGTAGTATTTATGTAAAAATTTATGTAAAATTTCGTAAAATGCCTTGCTATTAAATAAAATGTTTGATAGAATTATGTTAAAGATAAGGAGTGATGAACTTGGCTACATTAGAAGTAGGAAATACAACTTTTGTTAAGAATAATATGGCTAGTTTAATACAAGTCAATCAAAGTATTTTAGATTCTTGTGAAAAATTAAATGAATCATTAGGACAAATTAAAAGTCATTGGCGGAGTGAAGGAGCTAGTGATAATACTGATTATATTACTAAGTTAAATGAAAACATTGAAAAAATGTATAGCTTAACTTATATTATCAGTGATTTAGCAGAATATGTAAATAAATACATAGATGATGCTAAAGCCGCTAGCAATAATACTTAAAGGATGGTGATAAAATGACAGCAGAACAAATATCTTCAGAACTTGAAACGATTCAAATAAGTCCAAATGAAGCTAAAGAATACTGTTCAGAATTAATCAGTAATGCAAGTAAAATAGAAAGTGTTAAACAATCTCTCAATTTTATTGCAGGAACTGATTTGCCAAACATTTGGCAAGGCCAAAATTCCGATGTTAATTCAATAATTACTGAGTTAAATGAAAATGTCGAATTTTTAGATAATTTGATTAGATTTACTAGAGAATTTGCAACAACTCTGCAAGATTATGCTACAGCAATGGAAAGTAATGCTAGTAAGTAAGGAGGATAATAATGATTAGTATTGAAAGTTTTGAAAGAATTAGAGAATTAATAAATAGAATAGTCGATTTAAAAGAACAATTAGCGGGAGCTTTTAATGAAAATAAAGAAATGTATTCGGGCATTCAAAACGCAATAAAAGTTGATGGCTTATCTTCCATTATTACAGAGTTTTCTAATAGTATATATAATCAAAACGAAAATATCCAAAAAAATCTTGATACTCTTTTTGAATTTTTAAGTAATCAAGTTAAAGAATATGAAGAACTAAATCAAGATGCTGAGACAAGATTTCAAACTACTCAAGGTCAACTTGATAGTGTAGTTAGTGATACTTCAAGTGATTTAGGCCAAATATAGAAAGGAGCTGTGTTTATGTTTATAGATTTAGATCCGAATGAGTTAAAGAAAATTAGCATTGATATTGAAGGATATGATGATGCGTTAAATAATGATTATTTTCCTAATGCTTTACAATATGTATCAGATTTAATTGCTAATACAAATGGCATTAAAACAGAGGAAGTAGTAAACATTTTAAAAGGGATTAATGAAAAATTAACTATTTTAAGTGATAGTATAAAAAGCAATTTAAATGGTTTAGAAGAACAAATAGCAGAATCTCTAGAAGCTTATAGAATTAGTACAGAAGACGCCAGAGAAAAATTAGCTCAATTATTCTTAGTTATGCAAGAGTTTGTTAAGAGTGGAAAAATTGATATGTCTATAGTTAGTTCTGATGGTTATATGACTGAAGATACTGGCGAAGAACCAACTCAACCAAGCGGCGAACTATATGATGATATGGTTGATTATTTAGGGGAAGAATTTGTAGATGGTAATCCAGGTCCTACAGTAGTTCATACATATCTAGAACAACGAATGGATAATTTAAAGACAGATTTAGATCCTATGATTGATGAATTTATACAAGATTATCAAAAATATGTTTATGATACTAATGATACTGTTCATACAGGTATTTATGTTGACCAACCAATAAGTTCATTCTTAAATAGTGACGCTGGAGCAAAATATGCACAGTTTTTAGAAGATTCTAATGTTGGTAATAATGATTATTTAACAATATTGAATAATCCTGATAGAGCATTTGCAGAATATTTACAAACGGCTGTTAACGAAGATACTTATATGAAATCGGGAGAATACCATGATATGTTGTATAATGATATGTACGATGCTTTATCTGGTGAATGGGTTGCTCGCCGCAACTCATAAAAATATAAATATAATAAGGAGGAAATTAAATGAATTTAGATATTAGGAATCCAGAGCAAGTAATAAGTGATAGCAGTGAACTCTTAGCTCTTGCTAGTAAA
>CALVYM010000061.1 GCA_944372205.1 uncultured Bacilli bacterium | reverse complement strand
AAAGCTTTCTACCAAGTTTTTACCGAATTGAGATAATCAATGATAAAGCCAAGGTATTATAAAACCCTTGCTTTTTTTATAGCAAGGGTTAATTTCTAAATGGTCGGGAAAACAGGATAACGTACCATTTTATATATGCTTTATTTCCCTTTGTTTTTCAAGAAATTAAATGTACTTGAATGCTACAAAATGCTAATGATTTACCTTATTTTCAAAATTTTTAAGGGGAAAATAAGGGAGGTAATAAAATGTCAGTATTCAGAATAAATAAGAACGATAATTATACAGTAATGTCTAATTATCATTTAAAAGATAAAAATTTAACTTATAAAGCTAAAGGTCTACTTTCATTTATGTTAAGTTTACCAGACGACTGGGATTATTCCATGAATGGTTTAGTAGCGATTAGTAAGGAAAATATTAGTGCCATAAGGTCTGCTTTAAAAGAATTAGAGCAAAATCATTACCTAATAAGAACTAGACATCAAAAAAGTAATGGACAATTTGAATATGATTATACTATTTATGAAAAACCACCGTATATAGATTTTCTGCATACGGTTAATCCGCATACGGAAAATCATATACAAATAAATACTAATAACAAAGATAAAAAAGATAAACAAAATTTCCCTTTAATTAGAGAATTAATTAATAGAAATTTTATAGAAGAAAACGATATTAATGTACCTGCATATTATGATTTGCTCTATGATATGCAAAAAGAATATGACTATTATGATTTAGCTAAAGTTTGTGGTTATATTGCTGATAAATGGAATGATAACAAAGGTTTAGATGAGAATAATAAACCTATTATCAATAAATTTGCTTATTTTAAAAGCTCACTAATTAATAATTTAGAAAAAATAAATAATGTAGTTGAATTAGATTATTAAATATTTTAAAAGGTATGAACTGTGTTTCATACCTTTTAAAATATAGTCTTCTTTGTTATAATAGATGATGTTTTATTTAAAAATAGATTAAATATTTAGGAAGTGATATATAATGCAACAAATAATAACATATAATGCCAACGACCTCTTGAAATTTAAAGAAAAGTATAAAATATCAGAGCTAAAGGAATTTGAATCATTTGACAATTATGATACTAACATTATTGATTTGTCTAATGAAAAAATGTGGAAAGGAAATAAATTTGGTAATTTAAATAATATTTCAGATTTAAAGACATTGTCCATTGAACTAAGCAACGTAAAAAAATCTGATATTGTAATTGTTTTACCCCAAAATTGTACATATAGTTATGAAAAAAAAATTAATGGAACTTATAGTGGAAACACTAAAATGAAAGACATAATTCCAACATGGCTTGAAATTATTGAAAAAAATTTGTTTGAGTTTTACTGCATTGAAATTTCATATAGCAAAAATACCACTATTATTAACAATTTAGGGTTTAAATCTGACTTTAATTTTGAAAAAACAGAGTTTGCCGATTTTTCTATCTTAACAGAGTCCAATGCTAGTAATAAAATTACTACTATTAAATTAAATAATATTATTTTAACAACATTAAATATTTTTGAAAGTCCACAACATATAAATAGTTTCCTATCTTATATATTTCCAAATAAAAAACAAAATAGGATAATTCCTGATTGGGTATCTGAATTGAGCTTTTATAACGATGATGAACTAAAGAAAGCAAAACTTGAAAAAATTAATGAAATAAAAAAAATAAATGATGAAATTTCGGAGTTAGATATTGAATTAGAACAAAATAATGAATATAAAAAGGTTTTGTATGAAACTGGTGATGAACTAGCTAAAGTGGTAATGAAAATATTAGATGACTTATTGGACAATGATTCTTCAAAATTTGTGGATGAGAAAAAAGAAGATTTTCTTATTAAGAAAGATAACATTACATTTGTTGGAGAAATAAAAGGAATTTCTCAAGCTATTTCAAATAAAAATGTTTCACAGTTGGATGTACATGTGCAAAATTACTTTGATAAAATTAATGAAATGAATATTACCGAAAATATAAAAGGTTTATTGATTATAAATCACCAAAGAAATAAGAAAATTTCAGAAAGAAATGAAGTTCATCAAAATCAGATAGATTTGGCTAAACGAAATAATGCATTAATAATAGAAACTAATGTTTTATTGAAATTATATGAAAAATATTTAAAAAAGAAGATTAACACGGAAGATGTAATAAAATTGTTGTCCGAAAAAAATGGAGTTTTATCCGAAAAAGATATATAACTATACATTTGCACCTATACGGTGTTTTTTTGTTTAAAAAATAGAAAGAGAGGTAGATAAATGAGTTTAAATTATGCAATCTTTAGAAGTGAACCAATATATACCCTATCTGATTTAGCTCAAATTGGTTCACACAATAAGCGTGAGAAAAAAGCATATAATAGTAACCCTGATATAAAATTAGAATTATCTAAAAATAATATTCAGCTAGTACCTTTAAATGAAAAATATGTTAAAGAGTTTTATGAACTTACTAAAGAATATAAAAAGGAACATGATGAAAGAATGAAACATGAAAGAGCCGATAGGAAACGAACTTTTAAACAAATGCTTGATTGTTCTAAAAATGTAGTAGCTGATGAACTATTATTCACAGCAACTAACGATTTTTTTAAAGGAATGAGCAAAGATGATATTAAAAAATGGGCTGATACTTGTATGGAGTTTGTATATAAAGATTTAGGTTATACTAAAGAGCAAGTACTACACTCTGTTGTTCACATGGATGAAAAAACACCACATATTCATTGTGTGGTAGTACCTTTGATTAGAAAATATGACAAAAGAGCAAAACGTGAAAAATATACCATTTCAAAAAAGGCTTATATTAAAGATAAGATACATTTAAGCGAACTACAAGACAAATACCATAAAAGACTAACTGATAAAGGTTTTGATTTAGAAAGGGGTATTAAAAATAGTGATAACAAGCACATTAACATTAAAGAATATAAAAAAATTACTAGAAAATTAAGTCAAAAATTAGATATTAGGAATGAACGATTAGAAACTGCTATTGGCGATTTAGATAATAAAATGAAAACTAATAAAGAAACTTTATTTGATAAAGAATATGTTAAAATTAAAAAAGATACATTCGACAGTATGAATAAGGTTATTTCTGAAAGTAAAAAAATTATGGAAATTCAACCTGCTTTAAAGAAAGTATATAATGAAGTTGATACATATACCCAAAGTTATCAATATCTTCAAAAAGAAAATGATAATATTAAAAAAGAAATTAAATATTTGCATAATAGAAATGAAAAATTGAACCAAGAAAATAAAAAACTTATCTCTTATTTAAAAGCCATTTTTAAGGCTATAAAGCAGTTTTTTAGACATTTACTCATAATCGGTAATAAAGAAGTTCAAAAAGCCACAAATGAAGAAATAAAAGATTATTATGACAATAAAGACTTTGATAGTAATGATATTTATGATATTGCTAAAGATACTGATAGTGAAAAAGAATTGTTTGATTATGCAGATATTAGTTATTATAATCAAATGAATATGGAATATGATAAAGATGATTTTAGTTTATAAGATTTAAGCCAGTAGAATTATTTTACTGGCTTTGATATTGTTGATAAGTTTTGACCAAGGGCTTTAGCTACTTTGGATACTGTATCTATTGTCGCATTTCTTTTAGCAAGTTCTAGATCACTAATACATTTATTTGTTGAGTTAGATTCAAAGGCTAATTGTTCTTGCGTCCACCCTTTACTTTTCCTATAATGCAAAATGTTACGAGCTATATATATTCTGTCTTGGTTTGTTAATTTTGCCATATAAAAATACCTACCTTTCACATTGTTTCGTGCGTTATTTTAGTCTTATATGACTAGTTAAATTGTACTTTTTAATTTGCGTTGCGTCGACGTCATATATGACTAATTAGATAGATATAATTTTTATACATTTTGCAATAAAAAAATTACTACTTTTAATAAATCTGATATAATGTAATTAGGTAGTAATTAGTTTATTTTTGTTAAGTCTGATAGTTGTACATCTAATGCTTTAGCGACTTTAGAAATTGTATCTAATTTTACGTTTCTTTTAGCAAGTTCTAAATCGCTAATACATTTATTTGTCGTATGAGCTTCAAAAGCTAGTTGTTCTTGTGTCCATCCTTTAATTTTTCTGTAATGTACAAGATTACGAGCTACATATACTCTATCTTGATTTGTAATTTTATTCATGGAAGTATTACCTACCTTTCATGTTATTTTGTGCGTTATTTACAAGTCATATACGACTAATTAAATTGTACTTTTTTATTTGTATAACGTCGACGTCATATATGACTAATAACTACCTTTTTTAGAAAGGAGGAAAACTGATTGAATGTTAATTTTCAATTATTAAAATCTATTATGAAAGAAAAGAAATACACCTATGAATATATAGCAAATGCTTTAGGGTGTTCTAAACCTTTTGTATGGCAGATTATAAATAATAAAAGACGATTATCATATAAAAATGCTTTATTAATTGCTCGTGCTTTTAATATGAAACCTGATGAGTTGTTTTATGATAGTTATATTGATAATGAAGATGTAAGAAAAAGATTGTTACAAGTTGATAAGGTGCGTAATCAATTTTACAAAGTAAAGCTGTAATACTTTCATAAAATATAATTATTTTGGTACAAATCAAAAAAAACTATTGAAAAAAATAACTTATAGTGATAGTATATAAAGCAAAATTTTAATAAATGGGAGAATAGTGCTATGAAAAAGGGTTTTAAAAGTAAATCATATTATGAAGTTCAACCAATATCTTTAACTTCAGATTTGTTAGATATTGCTGATATGTTACAAGATTTAAAACAACCTAGACTATCACAGTTATCTGATGATGATTTTAACGAGCTAATATACAAAGGAAAACTCCCGTTTTTGAATAATTCTTTTGATTTAACATCAATACCTTTTATACCTTATGATTTATTACAAAAACTTGAAATAATTAGTAAATACAAAGAAATGGATTTTAATTCATTTATAGATTTAATTAATAATTATTTGACTACTCTTGACCCATTTAATATTCCAATACTATCTGATGATACATTAGAATTTGAAGGTGGTTATTGTAACCCTATGTTTTTAGGAGTTAACGGAGAAATAGAAAAACTTATATTTACTGAATTTGTAATTACTAATAAATTATCTATATTAACACCAGGAATATATGCTCATGAAATTGTACATTCCCAACTAGAATTTAATAATGGAGTAAATAATTATATTCACAGTGAAGTGTTACCTATATTTTTTGATAAATTAACTGCTTTATACGTAGATAATAATTATGAAACTTTAAAAACTAATGAGAAATTAAGATTGATAAGATTATTTAAAGCAATAAATAGCTATAAAAATACAAATTTATCACTCTATCAGAAGACTAAATTATCCATGTGTATTATTTCTATTTTAGAGGCGGAAAAACTATTTAATAAATATTTATATGGAACTAATAACGATAAGGATAATATAATTTTAAAAATCAATGAAGTTTTATTAGGAAATATACAGCTTGAAGATTTATTAAAAGAAAATGAAATAACTATTAATAATTGTCAAGAAAAAAAATTAATTAAAAGAAAAATAGGCAGTTTACTTTAATAAAAAATCAATATATAATCAAATTAAAGGAGATGATTATATGTATAGGTTTAAATATTATTTTAAAGATGGTAGTACAAAATTAAGTGATAATGTTTACAAAAACATTGAAGACTTTGATAATGAAATTCAAGAATTAACTAAAAATAATGCGTTTAAGACAACCTTAAATGAAAAACAAGACTTTTATAAATTTTTAGAACTTGCAATAAACGAATACGAAAAAAATTTTAATGATATTTATCGTATAGATATTATTGATAATGATACTAGTGAAATATTGGGCTATGTCGATAAAAGTGAGTGCTTAGTTGATGGTAAAAAAGGCCATTTGTTATATGACCCAAATAGTGGTGAAGCAATAGATGTTAGAATTGAAGACAATTACGATAATTGTATTTATAAATTTAAGTACTATTACAACGACGGAACCACCGAAACCAGTAGTATGGCAACACCAAAACCCGAACAGTTATATAATGATTTTGATGGTCTTATGGATTGGGACGATTATTATGCTTTAGATGAAAAAAAATTATCTACTCATGAAGTTTTAGAATTAGCAATGAAAGTTTATAAAGGTTTCCTTCCAGATTTTTACAGAATTGAAATAATTAACGATAAATCAAACAAAATCGTTGATTATATAGATTTAAAGGAGGTGAGATAATGGGTAAATGGGGATGGTTTAGTGCAGATGACGAAGGTAATGTTGTTGCTAAAACTGATGTTCAACAAAATGGACGTGTTGATAGGTATCCTTATACCAAACCAGATGATATTACTGCTGGACATGGTCATGAAGAATATGCAGATATGGATGATTTTATGAAAGATAAAAAATCAAGAACCCCTAGAGATAAGGATGATCCACGAAGCATTGGACGTCGTTGGTCAGGTCCTGGTTATGATTTAGCATTAGAAGTACTAAATAATTTGTCTTTAGAAGAATTGCAAGAACTTTTAGAAATCTCATCAGAAGATTATGTCCACACTTCTGAAGAAATGTTCGTCAGAGGTACACATAAGCAACTAGTATTAAAATAACCTTCTTTATAATTAGAAGGACTTATTTTCGACAAATAAGTAACACACTACGATATTGGCTTCGCCAATATCGTAGTGTGCCAAAGGGGTTTCCCTTTGGAAACCCAAAACAACACGAGTGTGTACAGAAATCTGTGTAAATGAAAAATTTCCACGATTAAGGTAAGCAAATGTGCTTATCTTTTTAATTACCTAAATGATAACATAAATTTATAAGTTTTCAAAGAACTAAATTCTACCATTGTAATTAATTTATGATAATGTCATAATATAAATAACTTTTGATTATGTCATAGTTATGAGATATAATATCACCCA
>CALVYM010000060.1 GCA_944372205.1 uncultured Bacilli bacterium | reverse complement strand
TGCGCCCGTCCTTTAGTCTTTCATCTTCTGTTATGTATTCAGAAGGTGATGGAACTAGAGAAAATCCTATTAGAATTAAAGTTTGATTATATCTGCCATAAATACAAATGATTAAAATAACATATAATTAATAAGGTGATAATCATGCATATGAAAGATAGCCTTATTAATTTTTTATATGATAAAAATTATTTTATTAATATATATGATGAATATATACATGTATTTAATTATGAAGAATTAATTAGTTTATCAAGTAATAAAATAGAACTTAAGTTTAGTAATTTTAAATTAGTTATTGATGGTGATAATTTATTTATTAATAAAATGTTTCCTAATGAATTATTAATTAAGGGAATAATTAAGAATGTAGGTTTTATTTATGAATAAGATTGTATGGGTTAAATCTAAATGTAATGATTATTATAAGTTTATTAATAAAATAAAATATATTAATATAAAGATATTAGAAATAAAATATGAACATAGTTATATTTATTTAAAAATAGATAGTAAATATTTAGATAAGCTAAATAAATATTTAGTTAGTTATAAATTTAGTATAGTAAATAGTACAGGAATATATGATATATTAAATAAAATAAAAAGAAATTATATATTTTGTATATGTTTATTAATTGGGGTTATTTTGTTTTTTATTATGAGCAATATGGTAGTTAAAATAAATATTATTCATGAAAGTAAGGAAATTAGGGAAATAATTAAAGATGAATTAGATGAATATGGAATAAAAGTACTAAGTTTTAAGAAAAGTTATAAAGAACTTGATAAAATAAGAGGAAAAATTCTAGATAAATATCCAGAAAAATTAGATTGGATGGAATTTGATGTTGATGGTATGATTATAAATGTTAGAATAGAAGAGCGGATTATAACTGATACTAGTAAAAGTGATAAAGTATGTAATTTAGTAGCTGCTAAATCGGGGATTATAAATGATATAAAGATAGAACAGGGAGAAGTTTTAGTTAATATTAATGATTATGTAAATGAAGGAGACATTTTAGTTAGTGGAGTAATTAATTATAATGAAGAGATGAAGCGAAGCACTTGTGCTAAGGGAGAAGTTTATGCAACTACTTGGTATACAGTAGATGTTAAAATTCCTTTTCGGTATAATGAATATGAGGAAACTGGTAAAAAGAAATATAATATAGTTTGGGAATATAATCAAAATAAACATCAAATATTAAGAGAAAGATTTGAAACGTATAATAGTTATCTTAAAAACATTTTAAAAATATTTGATTTTAATTTATATGTTGAAACTGAGATGGAAACTAAAAAGAAACTTAAAACATATACAGAAGAAGAAGCTTTAGAAGTGGGTATAAATAAGGCAATAGAAAATGTAGAGATAAAACTTGGTGAAAAAGATGAAATAATTGATAAAAAAGTTTTGAAAAAAGTAGTAAATAATAGTACAATGGATATAGAGGTATTTGTTATAGTTAAAGAATTAATAAGTAGTGAAGAAGAAATTATAGTAGATACTAAAGAAGGGAATTGATTAACATGTTTTTAAATACTATTAAATCAATATTAAGTGATAACTGGCCGGTCTTGGTGATATTTATTATAACTGTGATTTTAGTAAGATTCTTTTATTTTAGAAATCATCGAGAAAAACTTAGTTTTTATAAAGAATTTATGATGATTATATCTATTTGTTATATATTTTTATTATTTCAACTTTTAACTAAAGTAGAAATGAATACTGTAAGTGGTTTTAACATAGTTCCATTTCAAGAGATTATGCGTTATGAATTTGGAAGTAGATTATTTATCTATAATGTTGTAGGAAATATTGTGGCATTTTTAATATTTGGTCTAATAGTATCTTGTTATATTAAACCTAAAACAGCTTTAGCTCCTTTTGTTATATCATTACTTGTAAGTGCAACTGTAGAATTTGTCCAGCTTAATATTGGCAGAAGTTTTGATGTTGATGATATATTGCTTAATTGTTTGGGAGGGGTGCTTGGATATTTGCTTTATATTGGTTGTAGTGCTATTTATAAGCATTTACCTAAAGTATTTAAAAATGATGGGCTTTATAATATAATTTGTTTGATATTTATTGTAATTATGGTGTTATATATGTTTAGTGTGATGGGGGTATTTATGGGATGAATGATTATAAAATAATTGATGAATATGGTGTTGATTTTGATTATAGTTATTTAAATAAAATAATTGATAAAACATTAGAGATGGAAAAAGTTAAATCTTCAAATTTTGCTATAGTGTTTATTGATGATGAGCGTATGCATGAATTAAATAAAAATTACCGGGGAATTGATAGAACAACAGATGTATTATCATTTGCATTTGAAGATAATAATAAAATCTGTTATAATATAAGACAGCTTGGAGAAATATATGTATCTATTCCTAAAATGAAAGCCCAAGCTAAAGAATATGGACACAACCAAAAAAGGGAACTTGCCTTTTTAGTAGTTCATGGACTTTTACATCTTCTTGGTTATGATCACACTTTAGGGGTAGAAGAAGAGAAAGTAATGTTTGAAAAACAGGAGTTGGTATTAAATGAGTTCGAAGAAACGAGAAGAACACAAAAAGATGAGTTTTAAAAGATTTTTAAATAGCGTTAAGTATTCTATTGAAGGGTTAAATCATGCATATCGAAATGAACAAAGTTTATGGCTTCATGGTGGGGGAGTAATACTTGCAGTTATTTTAGGAATTGTTTTAAAAATTAATTTTTATGAATGGGCAGTTATAATTGTTGCTTTTGTTGTAGTTTTAGCAATTGAACTACTTAATACAGCCATTGAAGCGGTAGTTGATTTAGTAACCAAAGAAATTCATCCTTTAGCTAAAATTGCGAAGGATTGTGGTTCAGCTGCGGCTTTTGTAAGTGGTGTTGCTTCAGCTGTAATTTGCTTATTTATTTTTCTTCCTAAGATTATGGCATTGTTTTAAGGAGTGCTTATGAAAAGTGGTTTTGTAAGTATTATAGGTAGACCAAATGTTGGTAAAAGTACACTTTTAAATGCTATTATTAATCGTAAAATAGCAATTACTAGTAATGTAACTGGTACAACTAGAAACATTATTCAAGGAATTTATAATGAAGAAGGATATCAAATAGTATTTGTAGATACTCCAGGTATTCATAAACCACAAAATAAACTGGGTAAGGTACTTAATAAGGAAGCACTATCTATGACTAAAGATGTTGATTTACTTTTATTTGTTGTAGATATTGCATCAGGTATAGGTAAAGGTGATATGTTTATTTTAAATATGCTTGAGTCTACTGATGTACCAGTAATTTTAGTAATTAACAAAATAGATGAAGTTAGTGATGAATATCTACTTGAGGTAATCGATAAATATAAAAATATTTATCCTTTTGTGGAAATTGTACCTGTATCAGCTTTAAAATTTGATAATATTAGAAGATTAATTCAAGTAATAAAAAAATATTTACACGATGAAGTGCAATATTTTCCGGAAGATTATTATACTAGTAGTTCTCTTAAATTTATGGTTAGTGAAATTGTTCGAGAAAAACTTTTAATGCTAACGGAAGATGAAGTACCTCATTCAATTACTTGTTATACAACTAAATATGAAGAAAAGAAAGATATAATTAATATTTTTGTTGATATTATAGTTGATAGAGATTCTCTAAAAAGAATAGTAATTGGTAAAAATGGTAGTATGTTAAAAACTGTTGGGACTCTTGCAAGACGTGATATTCAAGAATTAGTAGGCAAAAAGGTCTATTTAGAATTATTTGTTAAAACTATTAAGAATTGGAAAGAAAAGGAAAAAAACTTAATTGAACTTGGTTTTATTGATAATGAATAAAATTTTAAAAAATTATCCAATATATAATTAGGTGATAAAATTGAATAAATTGGATGCATGGAAAAAATTTGCTAGTAGTGGTAAAATTGAAGATTATTTAGAATATAAAAAAATTAAGAAGGGATAAAAGTGCTTAAGGAAGTAGATGGGTTTATTTTAACAGAAACTCCTTATGGAGAAAGTAGTAAAATAATAAATGTGTTAACTAAAGAATTTGGTATAATTGGAATAATTGCTAAGGGAGCAAATTCCTTAAAAAGTAAAAATAGAGTAGCAACTTTAAAACTTACCTATGCTAAGTTTAACATTTATTATAAAGAAAATAAACTTTCTACTTTAGTTAGTGCTGATATTATTAATCCTCTAAAAAATATCCGCAGTGATATTTTTTTAATTAGTTATTTAACATATTTAGCAGAACTTACAAGCCAAGTAGTTAAGCAAAGTAATGCTAAAAGTGTATATGATGATTTTATTATAGCTATATTAAAAATAGAAAAGGGATTAGATCCTTTAGTAATAACTAATATTTTAGAAATTAAATATTTAGAAAAATTAGGGGTATTATTTAATTTAGATGAGTGTGTTATTTGTGGTAGTAAAACGGGTATTGTAACAATTTCTCTTGATGCCGGAGGATTTGTTTGTAAAAAATGTTTAACTAATGAGTATTTAGTGACTCCTAAAGTAATAAAAATGATTAGAATGTATTATTATGTAAATATTAAAAGTATTACCAATATCAAAATTGATGAAGATATCAAAAAAACTATTAATGAGTTTTTAGATATGTATTATGAAAAATATACGGGACTTTTTTTAAATAGTAAAAATTTCTTAAAAAATATTTTATAAAGTGTTAAAATAGAAGTGGTGATGTTATGGCAAATTTAACTTTATATTATGGAACTATGGAAACTGGTAAGACGACTAAACTTATTCAAGACCATTATAATTATTCTAAATATTTAATTAATTTACTTGTTATGAAACCAAAAATTGATACAAAGGGAGGATTAACAGTAGTAAACCGAACTGGTTCTTCGATTAAAGCAGATATATTAATTCCTAAAACAGCAAGTTTATTATCTAAAAAATATTTTAATAAATATAAGTATGCTCAGTTTATTTTAGTTGATGAAGCTCAATTTTTAACTAAAAATCAAATAAATGAACTTTGGTATATTGCGCATAAATTTGATATTTCCGTAATTTGTTATGCTCTTAAAAGTAATTTTAAAGGTGATTTATTTGAAGGTAGTAGCCAATTATTTGCTAGAAGTGATGAAAAACATGAACTTACTGTTAATTGTTCTTGTGGCAGACCAGCGATGTTTAATGCAAGACGAGTCAATGGCAAATATTCATCTAGTGGTAAGGAAGTAGTAATTGATGGTTCACAGACGGAAGTAGAATATATTCCCCTTTGTAGTGATCACTATTTAGAATATGTTTTAAATAATAAATTGAAATAATGGGTAATAAGTATTCATAAAAATAGTGTGATTTTTCCGCAAAAATGGTTGACCGTTTCGAAGAATAGGTTCAGGTCATGTGCTTCAGCACATAAATTGTTAAGAATTTATCCTGGTTTGATAATTAAATATATTTGTGCAGTTATAATAGATATGTAACATTTATTCCAATTTGCCATCAAAATTTCAGGGACCGATAATGTGGTAATGAGGCTGAAAGGCAGTAATAAATGCTACGCATATGAACAGCCTACCACATTATCCCTAAAATTTTAATGTTTTCTCGGCATAAAAGTTACAATCTATTTTTACATAACTGCACAGTGTAGGTTTGTCAAACCAATCCAACTAAAATTTTTGGAAAGGATGTGATAAACCAAGATGAGTAAACCAAAAATTACTCCGCAAATGAGATACAGATTGTCTCTCATTAAATACGCCGAAAAATACGGCGTATCAAAAGCAGCTCGTAGATACAACACATGTAGACAAAACATCTATCGCTATCGTAAAAGATACAATGGTGATATTCGTTCTTTGGCAGACTACAGTCGTAAACCTAAAAGTCATCCTAATCAACATACTCCTGAAGAAATTAAACTCATCAAAGATATGTTTAAAAGAAATGTTGATACTGGTTTGGTTGTGTTTTGGGTTAAGTTAAAGCAAAGAGGTTACACTAGATCAATATCTAGTTTATACACTCAAATGAAAAAACTCAACTTAAAATTCCAAGGTAAAAAGAAAAAACGAAAACACAAAACCAAACCATATATACAGATGACTTTTCCTGGAGAACGAATACAGATAGATGTTAAAACCGTTCCAACTAAATGTATTGTAGGCCAGTTCAAATTGTATCAATACACCGCTATTGATGAATTCTCTAGATTTCGGTACTTACAAATTTATGGAGAGAAATCTACATATACTTCTTACAAATTCTTGTTAGAAGTAATAAAAAGATTTCCATTCAAAATTTATACTGTAAGAACCGATAATGGATTAGAATTCACAAAACGGTTAATTGCTAAAGATGAAAATAATCTTACAATATTTGAACATGGCCTAGCTAAGGCGGGTATCCGACATGACTTAATTAAACCTTACACACCTAAACATAATGGTAAGGTTGAAAGAAGCCATCGGAAAGATAATGAACGGTTTTATTCTACTCGCCGCTTTTATTCAATTGAAGATGCCAATAAGCAGTTGCAATCATATTTGAGAGAATATAATAATTTCCCTATGCAAACGCTTGATTGGAAATCTCCAATTGAAGTGCTTCGTGATTATTTTAAAAAATTAAAATAATCTATTGTTGGTTTGTCGTGACTTTGTCACTTTTGTTTGACAAACCTACAATTATAAATTATATTAAATAAATTATCATATTCTTTCTTTAGATTTTCATCTAAATTTTTATATTTAGATGAAATCATATCTTTTACCCATTTTCTAGTTTCATTATAATTTAATTTATATTCATTTATAGCTAAATAATAAAATATTGTAATATTATTAAACATTGAAATAATATCAGCATTTCTAACACACCATTCTTCTTTAGATATTTCCGCATCTAAAGAACCACTATGATGTATAATACAAAGTTTTACTTTTTCTATTTTTTCTTTATCATAACCTTCTTTTAACAATAATTCTTCTGCTATCTTGGCTCCAACTAGGTTATGTGGTTTATCTGTGTCTTTTTCTAAAACTTTAGCTATATCATGTAATATAGCACTAATTACTACTATTTCTTTATCAGCATTTACTCTACTTGCTAAATGTCCTGCTATATCAACAACATATTTTACATGATTATCCCAATAGTTATAACCACTTTTATTTTCATATTCTAAAGATTCT
>CALVYM010000059.1 GCA_944372205.1 uncultured Bacilli bacterium | reverse complement strand
TTTACTCATCACAATTTAGACAAACTTTATTACCGTTTTTATCAACGATTAATTCCCCACATTTTGGGCATATATCTCCGGTTGGTTTATACCAAAGAGCATAAGTACATTTTGGATAATTATTACAGCCATAAAATATTTTACCTTTTTTAGTCTTTCTTTCCACAATCATACCTTTGTCACATTTTGGACACTTACATATTTCTTTTACTTCTTTTTGTTCGCGTTTTATATATTTACAAGTTGGATAATTACTACAAGCAACAAACTGGCCATATTTACCCTTGCGAATTACTAAATCTCCACCACATTCTGGGCAAGTCTCTCCAGTTGCTTCAGGTGCTTTCTTTTCCATTTCTTTGAAAGCTTTTTCTACAAGTGGTTCAAATTTATCGTAAAACTCATGAAGTAGTTTGATGTTATCCATTTTATCTTCAGCAATTTCATCTAAGTCATGTTCCATTTCTGCCGTATATTTGACATTGACTATATCACTAAAGAATTCTTGTAATTTATCAGTAGTCTCTTCACCAATTTCTGTTGGTTCAAATTTTTTGTCTTTAAGTATGACATAACCACGATCTTTAATAGTTTGAACAATTGTTGCATAAGTACTAGGTCGACCTATGCCAAGTGATTCCATTTCTTTAATTAAACTACTTTCTGTATATCTTGGAGCAGGTTTGGTAAAGTGTTGAATTTTATCAATTTTATCTGCAACAATTACATCTGATTTATAGTTTTTAAAATCTGGCAATATGACATCTTCACTATCTTCATATTCATGATATACTTTTAAATAACCATCAAAAACAAGAACACTACCAGTTGCTTTAAAGGTATAACCATTATTTTCTAAAATTACTGTTGTAGCAAGAGTTTTAGCATCTTTCATTAATGATGCTAGTGCTCTAATATAAATAAGACGATATAATTTATATTCATCACTAGAAAGATAGGCTTTTACACTATCTGGTGTTCTTAAAACACTTGTTGGTCTGATACCTTCATGAGCATCTTGAACATTATCTGATTTTTTACCTTTTTTAACATAACCAACATAGGAATCACCATAAGTTTTTTTAATGTAACCATAAGTTTCTGCAATAAACGAATCACTAATACGAACTGAATCAGTACGCATGTAAGTAATAAGACCTACTGTTTCACTACCTAAATCAACACCTTCATATAGTTTTTGGGCAATCTTCATAGTTTTTGCGGGAGCAAAACCAAATTTTGTTGATGCAAGTTGTTGGAGTGTAGAAGTTTTAAATACTTCCCTTGCAGCTTTATTCTTTTCTTTTTCTGTAACTGATTCAATTTTAAATGATTTAGATAAATTATTTAATATTTCATCAGCCACCTCTCCACTCGGTATTTCTATTTCTTTGCCATGATATTTTTCAAGTATGGCTTTAAAGCTTGAGAAATCCGCTTCGATGGTCCAGTATTCTTTGGGAATGAATGCTCTAATTTCTCTTTCTCTATCTACAATTAGTTTTAATGCTACACTTTGCACACGACCAGCAGATTTACCACCAGTTTTACTTTGCATAAGTTTTGATAATCTAAACCCAATAATACGGTCTAGTATTCTTCTGGTTTCCCCACTTTTAACTAAATTCATATCAATCTTACCGGGATTGTTAATAGCATCAATTACAACATCTTTAGTTATTTCATGAAATACTACTCTCTTATATTTATCATTAGGTATTTTTACTTCATCATAAATATGCCAAGATATGGTTTCTCCTTCACGGTCTGGGTCGGTTGCTAGATATACCATATCGGCACTATTTACTTCTTTTTTAATGTTAGCAACATCTTTAGTTTTACCTTTGATTATGACATAATTAGGTTTAAAATCATCTGATACATCAACACCTAAACCAAATTTACCAGTTGTTGCCAAATCTCTAATATGGCCTTTACTAGATATTACTTTATAATCTTTTCCTAGATATTTTTCAATTGTTTTACTTTTTGCGGGCGATTCCACAATTACTAAATTCTTCATTTATCCTCCTTGTACTTCTGTATTTTCTGTATCTATATTAGCATATGTTTCATTTTCAATTTCTTTTATATTTATAGCATTATCTAAATAAGTATAATAATCATTTTCAATTATTAAACTACTTATTCCCATTTTATTAGTAATAGCTTCATTAATAGCTCTAATTTCATCGATTGTATAACTACCATCTACATAATAAGTAATTTCACTTGTCGCAGCATTATAATATACTAAATCATTTTTCCAAGAACCATCAGCAAATACTACTAAATTTAAATACTCATCACTTAAGACATCACTTCCCATATAAAGTCTTGGGTCATAATCTAAATTAAATAAATTGGCTATAGTTGGTGTTAAATTAACATATGATGTATATTTATCTATTTCTGTGTGAGTTATTTCGCTATTATAAATTACAAGTGGTGTTCTTTCTCTTTCGTAATCATTTAAGTCATAATCTAAAATCTCATTAATAGTTGCATCTTTTAGCCCATATGGATAATGATCTCCGAATAAGACAATAACTGTATCATCAAGTTTTCCTGCCACTTCTAATCTTTCAAATAAAATTCCTAAAGCATTATCCAAAGTTTTAAGTTTAGATAGATATCTTCTTAAATCCATTGAATAATTAGATCCTTCAGTAATTGATAAATATTTATCGCCTTCAATACTTGATTGATTATATGGTTGATGGCTAGATACGGTTGTGAGCCATAGCATAAATGGTTCACTTGAATCATCTAGAGTGATATCCATGGCCACTTGCATAAAATCTTCATCACTAGCCCAATTTTTATATTCATTATAATAAGGTATTCCTAAATCTTGTACGCCATAGTACATGCTACTTCCCATATTAGCATGAATAGTACTCCGATAATAATAAGCCTCTGTATAATCATGCATACTAAGTGTCCTATAACCGGATTCATTAAATAAATTAAAAATTGATGGAAAATATTTATTACGACGATATACATTGGCAGTACAGTTATTTTGAATAGAATAAAGACCAGTCATGGCACTAAATTCATTATTACCAGTAGCACAACTATTTCTTGGAGAATAATTATTAGTAAAAGTTAAACCTTCTGAATACATTTTGTAAAAATTAGGATATAAATCAGGATTAATAAATATTTCATTTACTGATTCCATCATAATCATTATTAAGTTTTTACCCTCAAAAAGGCCTGTGTATTCATTGTAATCGGTAATAGTACTATTAATTAGATAATTACTTATCATATTTAGAACATCATCATCTTCCTCATCTATTACTTCTTGCCATAATGTATCATCAAAATCTCTATCAACATCATAACTAATATTATCACTATTTGCATCAAATATATAGGTTTCTGGTGGTTCAGTATAAAGCGATTTTATATCAAGTAAACCAAAAGTTATTACTCCAAATTGATTTATAGCAAGTGATGGAATGCTTGGATATTTAAATAAATCTTCATTACTAGTTGTTTGTAAGTCGTCTTGAAAAGCATCGTTTACTAATGTTTCATGATAAATAAAACATAGACTCAATAAAACTAAAATGGTAGAAATTGTTCTTATACCTGGTTCATACTTAATATGTCTTTTTAAAACAAATTTTTTATTTAACTTTAATTCCGTAAATTTATCTAAGAAAATATAATATATTATTAATAAAATAAAAGGAATGAAAATCAAATAAAATTTTGGTAAAAAGGAAAGTAAAAATTCTTTCACATAATCAGTAACTGCTCCAAGTTGACTCGATGAATTAACTGATGCATATACACCAATAAAGTTATTAAATCCCATTTGGAAAAAAGTATATGCACTATATACCAAACATAAAAAAATTACAAAAAATTTACTATATTTTTTATCCATCCAAGAAATAATAAAGCTAGTAATTAAAGAAATAATATTAAGACCAACAAATACTCTAATAAATGCTAAATTAAATATGGGAATATTACTAATAGTCCGAAATGTTATTTCTAAAATAGTCATAAAAATAAGTAAAATAGTATAATTTTTAATTAAGTTATTGTTTAATAGTTTCTTCATGTTTCCTCTTTTCTATGATTTCTTTTACAGGTTTATAAGTAACCCTATAATTATCTAATATACCATATTTTTCTAAATTTTCAAGATGTTTTTTTGTAGGATAACCTTTATGATCTTTAAATCCATACATGGGATAGAGTTTATCAAGCTCATACATCATATTATCCCTAGTTACTTTAGCAACTACACTTGCAGCAGCAATTGATTCTGATAAAGCATCACCATGAATTATTGCTAAAGACTCAGGAATATCTAAGGGCATAGCATCTGTTAAAATAAAATCTGGTTTTACTTTTAAATCAGCAATTGCTTTTAACATTGCTAGTCTTGATGCCTCATAAATGTTTACTTCATCAATAGTTTTGGCATCAACTACTCCAATACCATAACTTATGGCATCATTAATAATTATATCATAAAATTTACATCTTTTCTTCTCACTTAGTTTTTTTGAATCAGTAAGTCCCTCCAAGTAATAATTTTTAGGCAAAATTACTGCAGCAGCAACAACAGGTCCAACTAGTGGACCTCGTCCTACTTCATCTGTTCCACAAATAAGTTCATATCCTTCTTCATATAATGCTTTTTCATACTCAAGTAAATCTATATCTTCCATTGATCAAATGTTACTCCTTTTATCTTTCCACTAACTAAATCATGATAAACTCTTTCACTAACATTCTCGTAATCGACTTCACCATTATTATATGCTCCAATTTTTTTAGCAATTCTCTCAAATACTATTAATGGATCAATGTCCACTTCTATATTATAACGCTCTTCTAACTTTTCTGGATAATAATTTTTTAAAAATGATACTAAATATCCTCCAATATCAGTGATATTTAAAACATCCATTTTTATTGAGCCAGTTGATGCTAAACTTAAAGCTTCTTCATTATCTTCAATTTTTGGCCATAATATCCCTGGTGTATCTAAAAGTAATAAACCACAATTAGTCTTTAACCAATTAATTTGTTTTGTAACACCTGGTCTATTAGAAACTTGTGCTACTTTTTTACCCGCAAGTTTATTAATCAGAGTTGATTTGCCGACATTTGGTATTCCAATTACAGCTACCCTAATATCTTTTTCTTTTAAACCTTGTCCTTTTCTTTTTTCTTGCAATGTTTCCATTAACTTTTTAGTAATATCAATTAATTTTTTATAATCTTTATTATTGGTTAAATCCATAGGAACTACAACAAAGCCATGTTCTTCATATTGTCTAATCCATTTTTTAGTTACTTCCATATCACATAAATCTGTTTTAGTCATTATTATAATATGTGGTTTATCCTTAATTAGATCATCTATGTTTTTTATTTTTGATGAAATAGGCATTCTAGCATCAACAAGTTCATAGATACAATCAATTAATTTAATATTCTCCTTTAATTCTCTTTTGGTCCTCGCCATATGTCCAGGATACCAATTAATATTATTTTCATTCATAATTTTCGCCTTCTTTCTTATTATGTATATTTTACTTTCCTTATTTCTTGCTTTTTTTCTCTTTCCAGTTCTTTTAAACTCTTCTTAGGGGTAGGCATTTCTTCTGGCATCATGCCTCCGATATCAGCAATGGCTTGTCTTACCTTTTTACCAACTTCATAATGAACATTTTTAGCATTATTTTCACCTTGGACTTTATCTCTTAAAAGCTTTTGTTTTGTTTGATTTATTCTAAATAGATTTGCAATTAATTCATCTTCATTCATGTTATCCAAAATATCTTCTCTATAACGCAAATTTTTTCTTTTAAATATATCATTGGCAGTTTCCCCGTTATACAAGCCTTTATATCCAGCATTATGAAATTCAGCCATATTTTTTACACCAGCAGTTGATGCAACTTTTTGCAAAGTATAATTACCTTGTTTTGTTAATTTTCTTTGATAGAATCTTTTTTCATCTTCTGTTAGTAAATCATACTCTTGTTCTGTTATTTCCTGTTTCCTAGTTTGAATAGCAAAATAAGTTTGACCTAAAGCAACAACTTCTTTACTAGGGTCAGCATTTTGCACTATTAAATAACAAATATATCTTGATAACTTATAATCTTTAATAAGTTCTTGTTTTCCCTTACCAGTTATTATTGGCTTGTTGAACTCAACAACCCAATCTTCATTACCATGAATACTATTATTTGCAGATATTATTGATTTATCAATTACTTTTTTAAAATTTCGCCATTCTTTATATTCCAATACTTTTTGTAATTCACGAGCATACCAAAATTCATTACCGTATTCATCAATGTGTTTAATATCTTCAAAAGTTTTATTACTATATTTATTAGTAATTGATTCCATACATACTCCTTTCTAATATTATTGATTTTATCACCGTCGAAAATTTTGACAGTGTTTGTTCTTCTTTTATATTCCGTCGGAATTTTCGACGGAAGTTTTATTGATTATCTCTTTCTATAAATCTTTAGTTATTATTTTCTAATTCCTTAAGTTCTATATTCATAATTTCTAAATAATCTTTCTCAGCTCTAGTTAAATGTTTTTGCATATATTTATCATATTCGGCATGCGCTTTTTTCAAAGCCTCTTCATGTGAAACAATTCCCTTTGTTTGCAATATATCATTATGTGTCATCTTTAAAAAACTATCTAATTCATTAACCCAATCTTGCATAGTCATTGTTTTTCTCTTTAAAGCATTTATTTCCGCAATATCAAGATAAGCCGACACTAATCTGTTTAAAACTTGTAATTCTTCATATGTTAAATAGTTTTTAGCAATTTCCGTTTCTTTTCTTGTGGGCATATCGCCTTTAAAGTTCGTAAGTCCTATATTATCTTTACTACTATCAACTCTATTATAAACTATTTCAGCAGCAGTGTTACTCGATACTGCATAATGCATTTTGTTTTGAACAGTCTTAAAAAAATTAATTGTAATCTCTTTTTTCGGATTATAATCAATTGATGTGGCATATATATCTAATATCTTTCTCCAAAAAACTTTTTCACTTGATCTTATGTCTCTTATTTTATCTAGAAGTTCATCAAAGTATGGATCATTGCCATTATTTTTAAATCTTTCGACATTTAAATTATATCCTTTTACTAAATATTCTTTTAATTTTTCATTCGCCCAGATTCTAAACTTAGTTCCTTCACTAGATTTTAC
>CALVYM010000058.1 GCA_944372205.1 uncultured Bacilli bacterium | reverse complement strand
GTAATTATATGGTTAATATTAATGATTATGATGAGTTTGTCTTTAACTTATATGTTGAAAGTTTAGGATTAAATCCAGCTAAAGTCAAAGAGTATTTGGAAAACGAAGTAAAAGAAGAATTAGAACAAGAGTTAAATAAACTAATGAAACAAGCTGGTTTAGTTAAAGATAATTAAGTATATGTACAAAAAACATTTATTTATTGTTTCATCTTGTAAAAAGAAGAAAAATATAAAAAGTGTTATAAATTATGTACTTTTTTAACACTTCTTGTAATAATAATTAAATTAATAATTTTAGTTACATTAAGGGGGAGAAAAATGGAAGAAAAATCAACACCTACAACTTATGGATATGGTAGATGTAGTACACTTTTTCAAGACTATACTTATGAGAAAAAAGCATTATTAGATTATGGTATTAAGGAGGAAAATATATATTTGGAATATGCTAGTGGAGCTGATAAAAATAGACCAGAATTAAAAAAAGTAATGTCTATTTTAAAACCTAAAGATACTTTAAGAGTAACAGACATTACAAGATTAAGTCGCTCTACATCTCATTTTTGTGAGATACTAGATTTTATTAAAGAAAATCACATTTGTCTAATTGTTGGATCTTTGGTAGTTGACTGTCGCAACGAACAACTAGATGTAATGGTTGAGTCAATGTTAAAAATAAGTGCTGTCTTTGGAGAAATGGAAAGAAAAATGAGAATTGAGCAAATTAAATTAGGTCAAGCTAATGCTAGAGAAAAAGGTCATAAAATAGGTAGGCCTAAATTAACTAAAAATGATATACCAGATACTTTTTATAAAAACTTACATTTATATCAAACAAAACAAATTAACAAAAGCGAGTTTGCTAGATTAATGAATTGGAGTCGTCCTAAATTAGATAGAATATTGAAATTAAACTCAAATAATTAGTATATTTTTATGAGTAATAAGTAATATTGTAATACTACTGATTACTCATTTTTTTTATTAAATCATCTATCTTTGTTTTATCTTTATTCTTAGTATATAATTTTTTAAAAGTAGATACACTTTTAATACTACTTAAATAGGTAGCTTCATCTTTGGTAAGTTTATTATATTTTTTATTTAATTCTAACAATACTTTATAAGTATCAGTAATTTTTTCATATCGTTTATTATCAGAAAATTTTTTCTTATTTTCTATTGAGTTTAATTTATGACATTTTTCACATTCCTTACCTATCCCAAAAAAAGAACTGTGACAATAAATACAATAATGATAACCAGAGTTTTTACTAGAATTAGATAAAATATATTTTAAATGACTATATGTTGGAATAATTATATTGTTATAAAAACTAAATTCATTTTTTATAAGTTTAGACAACAATTCAGTAGGTTTATATTCACTATAACTTAAATTTTCTATATTATAGGTATCATATAGTTTATTTCCTTTTCTTTTCATTTCACGACCATCTTTAGTTATATACACATTATTTGGTAAATCATATTCATAATTTCTATTTAATATATTTTCATAATAATCTAAATCTAAATATTGGATGCTAGATAAATAAAAACTATATTCTTGTGAAAGAAGAGCTATTAGATTGTTAATGTCATTTATGAGTAACGTTATTCCTCTAGTACATAACCACATTATACTTTTATTATGGTTATTATTATCAATAATATATATAGGTAGGAATTTTTTGATTTCATTTCCTTTGTTATGTAATATTAAAAAATGAGTTTCACTTATTATATATATAGAAATACAATAATAAACAAAAAAAGTAATATCTAATGTTAAAGTATAAGTTTCATTATCTTTTAATTGTGATAATTTTAACAAAATATCAGAAGTTAAATAAGGGTAACCATATTTTATGAAATATTCTTTTAAAATATTTATACTATACTCATTTAAATAAGGTTTACTAAAAAAGAAAATTTTATTTTGAAAAGAGCTTTCTTTTTGATATTTAGTGTTAATTTCTGCAGATGAAGTGACAATCTTATAATTTTCTGATATTAAATCTAAATTATTATATAATTTGTTTCCTAATTCTTTTATTAGATTAAATTTATCTATAAAATTTGTTGATATTGTTCTTGTATCGGAGTCTACAGTTGACTCCATTTTTATTTGGTTTTTTTTAATATATATTTCTATATCTTTAGTTTTGCTTGGAAAAACAGTTTCTAATAAAAAATTATCGGGTTTTAAATTAACTGGATTTATTGTAATTGTAAATGTTTCTTCATTCATATAAACTTCCTTTCTCTATGAGTAATTATTATATTGGAATAATAAAAAATAATCAATAGAATATTCCGAATATTCCGAAAAAAAATTATCATATATTTTGTTATCTAAATTTGCGATACTAGAAACAAGAAAGGCGATGATATTATGACCTAATAATAAAAATTATTAAAAATTGCTTTGTCCTTAAGTAGTGTTACTCATATAATTTACCTTAAGAATACTTGTTTCCGTTGATTATAAATATTAGTATCGTCCCCAAAATATGAGTGACACTGTTTAGGGACAAAGAAAAAGCAAAAAAAAATTAAAGAAGGAGGATATAATTTAATATGACTTATAAAGTTAAAATATTTGATAGTATATTAACTAAAACAGCACAAGGTTATCCTTGTATAAAAATTAAATGTAAAAAAGAAAATGGAAGAATTGTTTATTCAAACAATTTCTTCAGTAAAAAGTCTAAAAATCTTACAACTTTAGAAATATTAGACTTATTAGAAGATTTTGATATTAAAGTAAAAAGGAAACATTTTATTACACCTAAATATCTAAATAATGAATTAAAAAAATTAATTGGTAAAGAAGCACTTTGCAATGCTACTTATCTTTATAAAAATGTTTATAAGAGAGAATTAATAAATTACGAAAAGATTGTAAATGAAGAAAAATACTCTTATATAAACAAGTTAAGTAATCTAGAAAATAAGGAGGAAAAATGATGAATATTGAACAGGAAATTTTAAATGGAGAAACTTATTACAAAGTTTCTCCACAAAAAAGTAAATTTGAGGAGTTAGCAGACAGGGCTTATGCCCAATTATCAGCTGACTTAGAAATAGGAAAAGAATATGAAGGTATAGTAAAAGATATCTTTATAGAAGAAACAAACTATACAAAACTAGTCATTTCTTATGAAGTTGATGACGACGGTATTTCAAAAAATGTCGCTGATACTTATACTTTTGGAGGTGAATATGACGAGTGGTATATAACCAAACTAGTCCAGCTAATACAACAGATTAACAATCTGTACAAAAATGATATTAATTGGACTAGTGTATCAACAATATGCGATTCACTTAAATTTTTAATAGGTTCACCTGTTACAATAATCCAAGTGATTAATAGTAAAGGGAACCGTAAAAATGAAGTGAAAATTCATAAATCATTTGAAAGGAGAATATAAATGTTAAGATTTATTGAAATTAATGAAAAAAAACAGCCTGTTCATCCTTTTAAAACAGAAGAAGATAAGCAAAAGTATGCAAGAGATAACTGTGATACTTTTGCTTCTGCTTCATTATTAGTCCCAAAAGATGTAGTAGTTATTGATTTTGATGAAGACAATGTTACTAAAGATAAAGAGGGTAACATTATTACTAATAAAGAGTCTTTTTTGATTAATTATTTAATTAAAAATTATAATCCATATTGGACCAAGTCTCAAAGTAATCACTATCACTTATATTTTAAAAAACCTAAAGGTGTAAAAATATATAATTGGGCTGATAGTTTTACTTGTGGTGGTTTTCAAGTAGATTATAGGTGTGAGAATAATGGAACTGCTGTTGTAAAAGTAAATGGTGTAATGAGAGAGGCTAAAGAAACTTTAACAGATGAAGTTATAAATACTTTACCAGAATTACCAATACTTTGTTACCCATTACATAACAACGTGAATTTAAAAACTTGTTTTATAAATATGAAAGAGCATGACGGAAGAAACACGGCTTTATTTAATCACATAAGAGAAGTTTATAATAAATATCAATTCAAGTCAGAACAATTGCTGGAGATAGGTAATTTTATTAACAAAAACCTCTTTAAAGAGCCATTAAGTGATAATGAAGTGGAATCATTTAGTAAGAGAGCTAAAGATTATAACTTAAAAGGAAATAGTGCTGTTTATGATGATAACTACAATGCTGACATAGACTTAATATGTCTTTCAGATGTAAAACAGAAAAATGTTGACTGGCTTTGGTATCCTTATATACCTTTGGGTAGAATAACATTAGTTGTTGGAGACCCAGGTAGTGGTAAGTCAATGTTAGTACTTGACTGGGCTTCAAGACTATCAAGAGGTGAGCCATTTCCTTTTCATGATGAAATATTAAATAAAGATTATGTATATCCATCAAAAGTTATTTATCAAAACGGAGAAGATGGAATATCTGATACCATTAAAGAAAGATTATGTATGTTAAAAGCAAATCAAAAAAATATTTTCATTATTAATGAAATAGATAATCCTATATTCAGTTTGGAAGATTTAACGAGATTTGAAAAAGCTGTTAAAGAACAGTCTCCTAAATTGGTCGTTATAGACCCATTACAAAGATATTTAGGAGATATATCTATGAACTCTGCAACTGAAGTGAGAAAATTACTTGCACCTATTGGGAATATTGCTATCAAATATAATTTCGCACTTATATTAGTTATGCACATGAATAAAACCAAACAGGATGATATTTATCGTGCATTAGGAAGTATTGATTTTGTTGGTATAGCTCGTTCTATGCTTAAAATTGGGCTAAGCGAGGGTGGCAATAAAATAATATCTCATGTTAAAGCTTCACTTGGAAGAAAAGGTAATACTATTTTATTCGAAATAACTGATGATGGGGTTAAGTATTTAGAACAACTTGATGAAAAAGAAGAAGATATGTCAAAATTTAAATTGAAAGCGAGAGAAGAAGCGAAAGAGTATATATTATCAATGCTTAAAGAAAATAATAACATGGTTGCTTCTGCTGATATGTTTGAAAGAGCGAAAGAAAATGATATTAACTCTTCTACTTTAAATAGAGCTAAAAAAGAACTAGATATTAAAAGCATACAAGTTCAAGGTAAATGGTATTGGACTTTAGAAAATGATACAGATTATCAAACCTTAAATGAAAATACTGATAATCTGATAATCTAATATGTACGTTATTTAAAAAAAGGTTTATTATATACCACATAAAAAAGAATAGGAAAATATTTTGTCATAAAGAAATAATGATATTTTCCTTTCTTCTTAATAAAGTTTTATAGGGAGGTTTTGATAAATGATAAGTTAAAATAGAAATACAATATTTTTGTCTTTTACAAACATATAAAAAAACACCAATTAATAAAATATATAGGAGGTAAAATATGAAGGTACAAGTTCATTACAATTCAGATAGTAATATAACAATACAAGAATTAATTGAAAAATTACTATTAGAATATTGTAAATTAGAGGTATAATAATGGCTTCAAATCAACTTGAATTTAATAAAGCTATTAAAAAGACTCTTTCTAATGTTCTTATATTTTATGTAGCGATATATGTTAGATTAAGTAAAGCTGATGAGGGAAAGAGTAAAGAAGAACAAAGTCGTAGTATTTCTAATCAAAAAGAAATATGTATGACTTTTTTAGAAGATTTAAGTGAAACCGATCAAGGCTTTATCAAATATGTATTTATTGATTTCTATGTTGATGATGGCTATACAGGTTCAAATTTTGATAGACCAGCTTTTAATAAGTTAAAAAAAGATATTGAAGATAAAAAAATAAATATGGTTATTATAAAAGACTTAAGCCGTTTAGGTCGCGAACATATTGAGTCAGATGAGTATTTGGAAAAATGGTTTCCAGAACATGATACTAGATGTGTAGCAATATTAGACAACGTAGATACCTTTACAGATAGTCCAAGTAATGAAATAGCACCAATATTAAATTGGGCTAATGAAAGGCATAATAAAGAGACTTCAAAAAAAATTAAAAGAACTTTTAGAGAAAATATCAATAATGGACTATATATGGGGTCTGAAGCTCCTTACGGATTATTAAAAGGTACGACCGAAGAAACAAAACATAAGTTAACTGTTGATGAGGAAGTAAGAGATATTATTGTAGATATATTTGATAAAGCTAAACAAGAGTGGAGCCTTAATAAAATAGCAGAGTATTTAACTAATAAAAAAATACCAATACCTTCTATACATAAAAACTCAAATCGTGGTGTTAAGACAAAAACTTTTGAAATATGGGACCCTAATACTGTAAAAGATATTTTAACTAATGAAATGTATATAGGAAATATGGTACAAGGTAAAACTATAAGATTAAGTTTAAAATCAAAGAAAATAACTTATATTCCTAGAGAGGACTGGGTTGTTGTAGAAAACACTCACGAAGCTATTATTGATAAAGAAACATTTAATTTAGTTCAAACTATATTAAAAAAGAATTCTAATAAACAACAGAACAGCCAAGATTTTCTTTTAAAAGGTTTATTAAAATGTAAAGAGTGTGGGCATACTTTTTCTATTCAAAAAAATAAGAATGCAAAACAAGCATATACAGTGTGTAATTATTATAAAAAGCATAGTAAGTATAATGTCTGTACACCACATAGATTTAATTATAGAGTTGTTGAGGAAAGTGTTTTAAAATCAATTAGAGAAGAATGCGAAAAGTATGTTGATAGTACAAATTTTGAAAAGTTGTTAAAAGATAAAGAGGAGTCTAAAAATAAAATTAATGAAATAAAAATATTAATTAGTAAATCAGAAAATACAATAAATAAATATAAACAACAAATAAAAAAAGTTTATATGGACAACCTAAATGAACTAATTAATAATGATTTGTTTCAAACAATGCAACAAGAACTAAATGATAGAATAGATGAAGAAGAAAAACATATTCAAAAATTAAAAGAAGATTTAGATATTTTAATTAGTAAAAAATACGAAGAGCCTAACTATAAAAAGATAGTGGAGCAGTATTTATCATTTGAGAAACCAAGCAGAGTGTTTTTGTTACAGATAATTGATTATATAGAAATTAGCCAAGATGGCACTATTGATATTTATTACAACATGAAAAGACCTTTTGAGTAGTAGTGTCGCTATCTAAGATAGCATAAAGGTTATGAGTGACATAATCTTTTTAATTATATTATAACTGTGTCACTTTTAACCTTTAGCAGTAGCACCAGTAGGTCCGGTAACTGTACTAGCAGGCCCAGTAGGTCCAGTAGGTCCCGTAGGGCCAGCCACTGTA
>CALVYM010000057.1 GCA_944372205.1 uncultured Bacilli bacterium | reverse complement strand
AATCAAGTCCTTTTTAGCACTTTTAAATATTTCTAATACTCTATTATAAGCTTTATCTCTTTCTCCCTCAAAAAATATTTTATTTATTTTTAGTTTTTTAATTGGTTCATTCATAATATTTTTCCTCGCTTTATTTTTCTTATGTTAATTATATCACATGTGTTTATTATTTGTAAATACCATAAAAGTTATTTTTTGATAAACATAAAAAGAAAGCTCCATTTCTTCAACTAAGAAATGGAGTTCGATTTTGACTTAGGGCTTCGAAAGTTTCCTAAATACCAATCATTATTATTTTATTCTTTTTTATTATAATTATTCACTAGGATAGCCCATAATGTCTAAAATACTTCTTATATTAATAGATTTTAATTTTTTTGATAACTTTTTAATTTCTCTATCAACTTGATTTTGAAATTCTTTTGAATGCTTTTCATCTAATAATAATTTCATACAATTAATTAGCATATATAAATTTGTAGCACCATTATATCCATTATAACTATTATCAATTAATTGATAACTAATAAGAAATTTGCTTCTAAATGTATAAAGGCGATCAGAATGAGCACTTATATTTCTCGCCAAAGTTAAATTAACTAAAATTTGTTTTAATAGCTTATCTGACATTTTAAAATATTTACTAATATCTTGTCTATCAGTTTGATTTAAAAGTCCATAAAACCTACTAATGACGCCAAGTGTTAAAACTTTAACTAATACAAATGGAGGAATAAATCCATATATGTCTTGATAATGAGTAACCGCAGTATGTTTACCATAGTTTTTATTCAAATTTTCTTCAATGCTATACATTAACTTTTTTATTGATTCAATATTGGCATTTATATCAAAATTTTGTATATCCAAATAATTTTCTATACCATATTTTTTAGAAATGATATTAGCAATTAATGACTTAACAATAAGTTCAATTTCTAATGCATATTTTAATAATATTGCCTTTAAATTTTTATCAAAATCGTACAAGGAATATATTTCGTTAAAAGATACACCAACAAAATATTTATCATCATCTTTAAATGCTTCTTTATAGGTGTTAATAATAGCATAATATGTATATTTTTCAATTTTTCTTATGGCATCTTTTTTGTTTTTAATTACAACACCCTTAGATATTAAATAATCTATTAAATCTTCACTGCTTTTATATTCCTTCATAGTTCCCCCCTAAAAAAAATTGACTCAGGGCTTCGAAAGTTTCCTGAGTACCAATCGATATAACTATATCACTTTTATTACTACTTGTCAATAATTTTAGACTCAGTTTACTAAAAAAATTTATAAATATTTTAATATCTGTTACATACATAACACCTTGCTCTATAGAATTAGAACTTTTTTCTTGTTCTAATTCTAAGGTTTCAATCTGAAACCTTAGAATATTAGAATATTCTTTTTGGGTTAGTTGATTCATAAATTTTTCCAGAAAACTATTTATATGTCTTTTAACCACTTTACTAATTGCTTTAGTTTTATTTGCAAATTCATAAAACATGGACAAATAGCTATCTAGTATAACTTGTAATCTTTGTACTTCATAAATCAATTTTTTATTTTCTTTTACAACCATTTGTGTTTTAATAATATTAATTTTCAATTTAACCTCCTGATATTATTATTTTGTAAATATCATAGCGTGATGTGTTGTTACTATGATTTAACTTTGTTTCCAAAGTTCTTCTCCTTTCCATATATATTTCGCCCTAAACATAAATATAAATTAAAAAAACTAAAATCAAGGGAGGGCCTTAATATCTAATAAAATTATATCAACTATTTTACTTGTTGTAAAGGCATAATTTAAACGCTTTGAATATTCTTCAGGGTTCCAATTTGGAACCTCAAAAAAAGACTTAAAACATAATGTAAGGTTTTAAGTCTTGGTTATTTACTTCATATATAGCTATATCTTTTTGTTTATAAGTAAATATAACTTTGTTTGTTATGTTGAATGAATTTGTAATAGAATTACCATTTAATACTTTATTAATTAAAGTATCTGGTAATTCTATTACAGGGTAATCTAGGAATTCTTTTATATTGAGCAGTTTATAATTACCATTTTTTATATCTTCTAGAGTATAAGAATTATCTATTGAGAAATTACCTTGTTTTGTTCTAATTAAGTTATTCATTGTACCATAAGTATTTAAATTAGAGCATATGTCTTCGATTAATGAACGAATGTAAGTACCTTTGGATACTTTAGTTTTAAAAGTAATTATGTCTTTATTAAAAGATATTAGTTCTAAGTTATAAATTGAAACTTCTCTTTTAGGTAAAGTAACTTTGGTATTATTCCGTGCATATTCGTATAATCTTTTGCCATTTACATGAACTGATGAATATAATGGAACTGTTTGAATATATTCTTTTGGAAAATTATCAAATACTTTTAATATATCAGACTTTGTTATATTAAAAGTATTTGTAGATATAACATTACCTGTTATATCTTGAGTATCTGTTTTTATTCCAAGTTTAATTTCTGCAATATATTCTTTAGTTTCACTAGTAAGTAAATTTACTAATTTTGTGTATTTTCCAATACAGCAAACAAGTACACCAGTTGCAAGTGGATCTAGAGTACCAGTATGACCTATTTTTTTAATATTAAAGATATGGTTAAGAGAATTAATTATATCTCTACTAGTTTTACCTTTATCTTTGTTTAGAACTATTAGTCCGTTCATAAATGTCCTTATATAATACATAGGTTTTAAATAATGATTGAGCAGTAGGATTTTCTTCAACAAAGCTATAATCATTAGCTAAAACTAAATTTATTAAATCAGTATTACTTTTAGGTATTTCTATTTCTAGAGTTGCATAATTATTGGAATTAGCAAATAATTCTAATTCTTGTAGTATTAAATCAATTACAAATGCTTTATCTTCATCTTGGGTGAAAAGCATTTCACCAAGATGTAAGATATTATCATGTTGATATATTCTTCCAAAAGAAACTAATTTTTCATTAATATAATATAAGTAAAATGAAGTATTTTCATCTTTAATAGAACTAAGAGCATTTGAAACTGATTTTCTGATAGGATTTCTTGGTGAATTTTTAAATAATTTATCTGTAATAAGTCCATCCATAGATAAAAAGAATTTATAATAAGTTTGATACACTTTATCATAATTTTCTTCTGATAATTGTTTTGTTATTTTAAGCATTATTTATTCCCCCTTTAATTTAATGAATCAATAATTTCTTCAATCCTTTTTTCATAAAGAAGTGATTCATCATAGATAAATTTTAATATAGGTGTATGTCTAATATCTAATACATCACTTAATTTTCCTCTTAAGAATGATGAAGCTTCATTTACTTCTTTATCTAAAGTTTTTTTATCTAAATTAGATAAAGAAGTATAATAGACCTTACAATAACTTAAGTCGGTAGATAAATCTACGGCAGTTATTGTAAGAGTTTTTAGAAGTTCATCATTTGTTTCATTAGCTATGATATCACTTAAATATCTTAAGATATCTGATTCAATTCTTTTTATTTTTTTATTTTTCATGAGGTACCTCAATCATTTCATAAGCTTCAATGATATCACCTTCTTTAAAGTCATTGAACTTTTCTAGAGTTATACCACATTCATAACCTTTTTTAACTTCTTTAGCACTATCTTTTTCTCTTTGAAGAGATTTAATTGCATCATCACTAGCAATAATGATACCATCACGAATAACACGAGCTAAAGCATTACTTTTAATTAAACCATCAGTTACATAAGATCCTGCTATATTACCAATTTTAGAAAATTTAAAGATTTTACGAATTTCAGCAGAACCTAATATTTTTTCTTCATATACTGGGTCAAGCATTCCATTAATAGCCGCCTCAACATCTTCAACTAATTTATAAATTATAGTATAAAGTCTTATTTCAATGTTTTTATCTTTAGCTAAATCTTTGGCAGAATTACTAGCTACAACATTAAAACCAATTATTATAGCATTTGATGCACTAGCTAAAATTACATCTGATTCACTGATTGCTCCAATACCACTACGAATAACATTTACTTTGACCTCGTTAGTAGTTATTTTTTCTAAGGATGAACGAACTGCTTCTTCAGATCCCCTTACATCTGCTTTAAGCAATATGTTTATTTCTTTATTACCAGTATTAATGTTGTTAAATAAATCATCTAGAGAAACACCTTTTTGTTTACCTTCATTAATTTTGGCAAGTCTTTCTCTTTTTTCAGCAATACTTTTAGCTTCTGCTTCAGTTTCAAAGGCCATAAATTTATCTCCCGCAGATGGGTTTTTAGTTAGTCCAGTAATTTCTACTGGAGTTGATGGACCTGCTTGAGTAATAGACTTTCCACTATCATTTTTCATAGTCCGCACTTTAGCATAAGAAGTACCTACAACTATTGGATCTCCAATTCTAAGAGTACCATTTAAAATTAAGAATGATGCAACTCCACCGATGTTTTTATCAACACGAGATTCAATTACAGCACCAGATGCATAACGATTAGGATTGGCTCTTAAGTTTTCAAGTTCTGCAACAGTTAGAATAGTTTCAAGTAGTAGATCAATACCTTCACCAGTATGGGCTGAAATGTTAATAAATGGTGTATCTCCACCCCAGACTTCCGGTGTAATACCTGCTTCATTCATTTCAGTAAGTACTCTATCTATATTAGCATCTTTTTTATCTATTTTATTAACGGCAACAATAATTGGAACACCTGCTGCTTTAGCATGATCGATTGCTTCTTTAGTCTGAGGCATAACGCCATCATCTGCTGCAACAATAATAATTACAATATCAGTTACACTAGCTCCTCTTGCCCGCATTTCAGTAAATGCAGCATGACCTGGAGTATCAATAAATGTTATAAGTTCGCCATTATACATCGTTTGATAAGCACCAATATGTTGGGTAATACCACCGAATTCTTGTGTTACAACATGAGTATGTCTAATATAATCAAGAAGTGTTGTTTTACCATGATCTACATGTCCCATAATTGTAACTATTGGTGGTCTTTTAACTAAATTTTCTTCATTATCAATTATTTCATATTCTTCAAAATTAGCTACATCTTGAGTTTCTTCTCTTTTTAAAGTTTTACCATAATCTAAAGCTAATATTTCTGCACTAACAAAATCTAAAGGTTCATTAATATTAACCATTAAACCCATGCCAATTAATTTTTTAATTATATCAGTATTACTAACATTTAAAGCATTTGCAAGTTCTCCAACTGTCATATTTTGTTTATATAAAACAATAGATTCATCTGTACTTGTATTACTCATTAACTTATTTTTATGCTTATACATCTCTTTTTTTAGAGTATTATAATCATTTTTATTATCTTTGTTATCTTTCTTTTTTAATTTTTCTTTTTTAATACTTTCTTTTATTTCTTTATCAAAAGAACTAGAATCAAGTATTTCATCTACTTTATCATCAATTACATCTTCTTCTTCAAATGTTGTTTCATTATCTGTAGAAATTAAATTAATTAGATTATCTAACATGATAATATCATCATCAGTTAACTCATCATCACCACTATTTACATTAATAGCAAGTTCCTTACATTTTTTTAGAATTTCAGCAACCGATAAATTCATATCTTTGGCATAATCTTTAACTGTCATATAATCACCCTTTCTCGTTTTTTTATTATATCATTTTTTCTAACTCTTCATAAATACTATCAGGTATAGTTACATCTAAAGCCCTTTCTAATATTTTACTAGTCTTTGCTTTTTTTATTACATCTAAATCCTTTTTTAAATAAGCTCCCCTGCCATTTTGTTTACCAGTTAAATCAATTGTAACATTACCAGATTTATCTCTTACTACTCTAATAAGTTCTTTTTTAGGTAGAGACTCTTTAGTCACTACACAAGAACGCATTGGTATTTTTTTATTCATTGCTATTTCCTTGTTTATTTATTTCTTCCATAGTAGTAAGTTCTAAAGTATATTTAGTAAGACGACTAGCAAGTTTAATGTTACTTCCTGATTTACCGATTGCCAGTTTCTTTTCTTCTTCTGGAACTATTACTAAAGCATTATGTTTAGATGGATCTGGAATACTTACAATTACATTTTTAGCTGGAGTCATAGCACTTTTAATAAATTCTACTGGATCATTATTAAATAGTACGACATCTACTTTTTCACCATTTAGTTCTTTTAGTATTCCTGCGATTCTTGAACCTTTTTCTCCAATACATGAACCAATTGGATCAATTCTTTCATTAATTGATGAAACTGCAACTTTCGAACGAATTCCTGCTTCACGAACAACACGATTTATAATAATTGTACCATTTGCTATTTCTGGTATTTCATGTTCAAATAATCTTTTAACAAAACCAAAGTTCTTTCTAGATAATTTAATTACTGGTCCTTTTGGTCCATTAATTACTTTAGAAACATATACTCTAATATTTGAACCCATTACTATTTTTTCACCAGGAATTATTTCTGATTTAGGAAGTATTCCTCTAGTTCTACCTAGATCAATATAATAATTCTTTTGGTCTTCCAAAGCTACCATACCAAGCATTAATTCATCTTGTTTATCCGCAAATTCATCAATGATACTAGCCTTTTCTGCTTCTCTTATTTTTTGCATTACTACTTGTTTAGCAGTACCTGCAGCAACACGACCAAAGTCTGCTGGAGTAACTTCACGCTCAATTGTTTCACCAACTTTTATGCCAGGAACTAGTTTTTGAGCATCTTCAAGTAATATTTGGGCATCTCTATTTATAACTGGTTCAATATGCTTAATATTACCTTCTTCATCTTCTTCGTCGTGACCATCGTCATACTTATCAACTACAATTAAATAAGAATAGACTTTAATTTCTCCAGTATCTCTGTTAATATCTACTAAAACATTAGTTTTAGAATTAAAGTTCTTCTTATAAGCCGTTTGCAGTGCTAATTGTAATGCTTCAAATACGACATCAGGGCTAATGTTTTTTTCAGCAACTAAATTATCTAGTGCTTTGATTAATTCTTTACTATTCATTTTTAACCTCTTTCCTTACTTACAACATCCATTATATAGGAATCATCAGTTATGTTAGACTTATCAACAACTTTATCAATAATTTTAGTGGCTGCAACAATAGTATCTAAATCAATACCACCAACTTTATCTAAAGTAATAGTTAGAAAATTAAACTTTCCTTTTTTTTCATAAGAAATATCATCGACAATAATTTCTTCCTTATCTAATACTTCTTGTAAGTCTAGTTTTAACTTATTTAACTTGCTATCCATAAGCACCTCCATAACTAATAATAAAAGTGGGATTTTCTGCCCACTTAAATTTGCAATTTTATTATAACATACTTTTTTTATAAAAAAAAGCCCTAATTGTTCACTAATAATTTATTTAATTCACTTATACTTAAATTAGTACATTTAGCTACTGTTTCTTTATCTATTCCAGCATTGATTAGATTTTTAGAAATACTTTTCTTGGCTTGGTCATATCCAACATTATGGCCTTCATCGTATCCCTCAATTTTTGCATTAGCTACATCTGATGCATGATGGTCTAATACATCATGGTTTTTAG
>CALVYM010000056.1 GCA_944372205.1 uncultured Bacilli bacterium | reverse complement strand
ATGCCTAAAGAACAAATGTGTGATGATATAATTGATTTAATAGCTAGTTTACATAATAAAACTAGCTATTTTAAAGAAGTAAGTGAAGATAAGTTTAAAAGTATTTATGAAGATATAAAAAGTAATATAAGTTATTTAAAAAATTATTATGATACAATGTATGAAATAGGTTTTAGTGAAGAGTATATGTCACCAGAAACTTACCTTTTTATGAGAAATTTTTATAAAATAAATGCTGCTTTAGATTTTTGCCTAAAAGAAATAGATGAATGGTATAATTTGATTAGGAATGAAACTAAAATAAGAGTAAGTGTAGTTCATAATAATTTAAGTATAGAACATTTTTTAAAAGGTAGTAGAGAGGTACTTATAAGTTGGGATAATTATTTAATTGATACTCCAATAATTGATATAGTAAAACTTTATAAAAACGAATATTTAAATATGAATTTTAGTGAAGTATTAGAAAGATATTTTTATAAGTTTCCGTTACTTCCTTATGAACAAAAGTTATTATTTGTCCTTATTGTTATGCCACCAGAAATAAAGACGAGCAATGATGAATTTAATAAATGTAAAAATATTAGTAAAGTAATTGATTATGTATTTAAAACTGAAGATTTAATACGGCCATATTATACGGAAGAGGAAGAAGAAAAATAAAAATATTTCTAAACAAAGTAAAAATATGTTCCATCTAAAAGGAAAAATAAAAGTAATAATTAATTGATAAAATATAAGTATTGATAAAATAAATAATATAAAAATATTAAAACCACTATTAGGTCTTTTACCACATGGATACATATAACCACCTAGTGTATTATATGTATCCATGTTTTTACTTGCTAAAAATATCTTGTTTTAATGTTTTTTTTAATGTATAATTTTAATATAGAGGGATGTTATGAAAAAAGGATTTGTTTTCATTGAAACCATTATTACAGTTGTTATTTTATCAGCTTCTTTAATTTATTTATATAGTTCTTATAGTAGTATTATAAATAATGAAGAAGCTAGAGCTTATTATGATGATCCAGCATATATTTATAAAACTAGTTATATTCGAGATTTTTTATTAGATAATTCTGATATTGAATTGGTTAAATCTACAGCTTATGATGATTTTTATTCAGTTAATATTAGTCCAAATTATAGTGGTTTATTTGATGCTAATAATAAAGATGATTTTGCTTATATATGGAGTTATTTTAATGTCTATCAAATGTTAATTATATCTAAAGATTTGATTGAATGTGATGGAACTGCTAATGATACTAAAATATGTAAAGATACTTATGATAATTTAAGTTATAATATGCGAAATTATATAAAATCTTTAAATGATGTATCAAAAGATTATTATTTAATAGTAGAATTTTCAGAAAAAATAGATGATGCTAATGGTAAGATTAAATCATGTATTTTAGGTACAGATACTTATTGTCATTCTTATTATGCATCTTTAGGTATATAGGTGATATTTATGAATAAAAAAGGTTTTTTATCAACATCTATGGTTTATTCCTTTTTCTTAGTGTTTTTATTACTATTACTTTTTATTGTGGCTGATTTAATTAATAGTAGAACACTAGTAAGTAGAATAAGTGATGAAATAAAAGAAAGTATTTATAGTAGTAGTTTGTCCGGTTTCATAATAAATGAATATGATTCTTTAGGTTTAGTTTATCATAATAATCTTTTAGAAAATTCTTTAAATGATAATTCTTATCGTTATGTAGGTAGTAATCCTAATAACTATGTATGTTTAGGTGGTAATTGTAGTGATGAAAATAATTTATACCGGATTATTGGAGTTATTGATGGAAAAGTTAAATTAATTAAAAATACTGCTAGTACTAGTATGGCAATTGATGAATTTACTAGTGATTATAATTATACGGCTTTAGTTAATTATTTAAATACACCAAATGAAGGTAGTTATTATACAGCTATTTCTAGTTATATAAATTTAATTGCTCCAACTTCATGGCACATCGGAGGCATTAGTGAATTATCTAGTAATAATATTGAGGTTTATAATGCGGAAATGGCTAGTAGTACAGTATTAAGAGAAATAGGACTTATGTATATAAGTGATTATTTATCTGCGTCAGATAGTAGTGGTAATTGGTTAAATGATGGGTCTAATAGCTGGTTTATAACAAAATCTGTAGCTGATATAGAAAATGCTAGTGAAGAAATAAATGAATATTATTATATAAATTCTCAAGGTACTATAACAAGAGCAAATATTACTACAAGTAATAATGTAAGACCAGTATTTTATTTAAAAAATAGTGTTACAATATCTGGAGGGAATGGTACTAGAAATAATCCATATTTAATCGGAGGTAAATAATGTTTAATAAAAAAGGAACAACACTTGCAGAAGTAGTTATTAGTATTGTATTAATATCTGTTGTATTGGTATTTATGATTAAGTTATTAATTGATTTAAATAATACAGAAGCTAATAATGAATATGCAAAATCTAATCAAATAACAAGAGCAGAAATAATTAGAGTGATTGAAAATGATCTTAGAGGTAAAAGTATAAGCAGTATAACTGATGGTAGTCCTAATAGTGATAATTTAGTTATAAATTTTAATTTTAAAGATAGTACTAGTGCTCAAATTAATTGTACTGAGAATCGTTTAACATATACTTCATCACAAAACGCTACTAGAAGTTGGACTATGGAAGAGGGAAGTATATATACTTCTGAGGCTCAAATTTATTGGGGAAGCAGCCCAAATGATTTATATGTTGTTACCATTGATATTGAGGTTCATACCCCAAATAATAATAATAGTAAATATGCATATCAAGAAAATGGGGATGAAAGAAAAATGGTTGCTTCAAATAATACAATAGATGATTTTATCATAAGTTATGTTGGAGAATTAGATACTGGTTTTACTCAAAATTGTTTAGGTAAAACTTGTCAAAATGGTTAATACAAGAGCAATTATTGTTTGATAAATCCTTCCTTTAAAAAAGTATTTGTATTCTAAATTGGCTTCATCTAAAATACATTTTACTTGTGTATGGATAGATAGGCCTCCGAATGAAATAAACATTATAGCAATTAATTCTTTAAATGGTATATTAGATGTAATTAATATATTTAGGCCTTGAGTCATTTCTAAAATACCTCTAAAGTATATATTTAAATTTAAAATATTACTTATAACTAAATAAAAGCAAATAGTTCCTAAAACCATGGTTGTAGTACTCATGGCTTTTTTTATAGATTCTGTTAAATTAATATTGTTGTTATTTTCTAATTGGGAAGTTGATTCTAGTTTTTTATGATATATAATCCATATAATAATGTTACTTAAATAATGAATGAACATTAGTTTAATAGTAATTTGATTACTGTTAAATATGGCATTTAACATGCTATATAAAAATAAGGGATTAGAAAAGTAAGTAAATAAAAGAGTTATGTGAGCATTATTTTGAGATATTTTGTTTTGTTTAAATAAATTACTTATAATATAAGCACTTGTTGGTGTTCCACTAAGTAGGGACATAATAAATATATAAAATGTGTTATTTTTAAATAAAGATATAAAATTAGCATTAATTAATAAATCATTTATTACAATCATGATAAAAAGATAGGGAAATACTTTATATAACCAAAGTTCTACAGCTAGAATTGTACTATCTAAAACGATAGTATAATTCTTAAAAATTAAAAAAATTAGTCCAAGAATTGTCAAATAAAGCAATTTTCTTTTCATATTTGCATCCTTTTTTGCTATAATTAATTAGGTGATACATTTTGTTTAGTAAAATATATGATAGTATTAAAAATTTTATAATTAATAATTACAAATTTCTAATTGCTTGGATAATTATAGTTGTTCTGTTTTTTTATGAACTGCCATATGTTATTTATACTCCAGGAGGAATAGTGAATTTAGAGGAAAGAATTGTGGTTGATGGTGAAGAAGATGTTACTGCTGGTTCACTTAATATGAGCTATGTGTCTTTAGTAAAAGGTACTATTCCAATGTTACTTCTATCTTTTGTTATTCCTAATTGGGATATATTACCAAGTGAAGAGATAACTAGAGAGGATGAATCTGTTGATGATTTATTAGAACTTGAAAAACTATATATGACTTCTTCAATTGATAATGCTACTATTTTAGCTTTTAGGGAAGCAGGAAAAGAATTAAATATAACAAGAGAAGTAAATAATATTGTATATATTGCTGATGAAGCCAAAACTGATTTGGAAATGTATGATGAATTATTAAGTGTTGATGGTAAAAATTTAGCTACAATTGATGAATTAAAAGCATATGTAAATACTTTAAATGAAGGTGATACTGTTAGCATTTTAGTTAATAGAGATGGTAAAGAAAAAGAATGTAGTGCTAAAATATATAATACTACTGATGGTTTAAAAGTTGGGATTTCTTTTTTAACCACTTATGAATATGAAACAATACCAAAAATAGAGGTGACAACTAAAAATAGTGAATCAGGTTCTAGTGGTGGTTTAATGTTAAGTTTAGCTATTTATAATGCTATTGCAGATGAGGATATAACTAAAGGTAGAACTATTGTTGGAACGGGTACTATTGATATAAATGGTTCTGTTGGAGATATTGATGGAGTTAAATATAAGTTACTTGGAGCTAGTAAAAAGAATGCAGAAATATTTTTGTGTCCTATAAATAATTATGAAGAGGCAATAGAAGTAAAGGAAGAATTTAATTTAGATATTGATATTTATGGTGTTGCTACATTTAAAGAAGCGTTAGAATATTTAATGAATAATTAAATGATGTAAAGTGATGTAAAACAATGTAAATATTTACATTGTTTTTTTATGTCTTTTTAGCCCATATTTAAGCCAAAAAAATAAGAAATTAATTTTTTTTTAAAAAAACTTCATTAAAAAAAAAGACTTTTGAAGAAAATTAGCGAATATATATAGTGAAGAGCCAAAGTGGCGCTTTTAGAAAGGAGGAAAAAATGCGAATACTTGAAAATAAGTATATTACTGTTGGTGTAATCTTGCTATTATCATTAATAATAGTTATACTTTGTTGTGTAAGTTTTTACTTTTATAACAATAATTCTAACTGTGATATTGCTCCGATTGCTTTAAGTAATAATGAAGATACTGCAGCAGAAAATAAAGAAAACAGTTCAATATTTGTTGAAATTAAAGGTGCAGTAAAAAATCCTGGAGTTTATGAAGCAAGTAGCGATGAAATTATTAATGATATAATTGCTAAAGCTGGTGGCTTAAATGATGATGCGTATACTGATAATATTAATTTAAGTAAGAAAGTAAGTGATGAATTAGTAATTTATGTCTATACTAAAGATGAAATGCAAGATGAAAGCTCTAGTAAAAAGGTAACAAGTAATTCTTCATCTAATAAAAATAGTTATAATATTGAGACTTTCACTCAAGGTAAGGTAAGTATTATAAGTAGTAATGATAGTGGTGTAACTCAAGATAGTACTACTACACTTATAAATATTAATACAGCAGATGCAAAATTACTTGAAGAATTACCTGGCATTGGAGCAACAAAAGCTAATAGTATAATTACTTATCGGGAAGAAGTCGGTGTTTTTAAATCTATTGAAGATTTAAAAAACGTAAGTGGTATTGGTGATGCAACATTTGAAAAACTTAAAGATTATATTACGGTGTAATATAATCTTTCTTCTCATGTTTATATTTTTAGTTATTTATGTGTTTATTGCTACTAAAATAATTCAATATGATTCTATTTATAATGGTGATGAGTCAAGTATTACTGGTAGTATTATTAGTTATAGTATTAATGGTAATAAACTTAAAATGAATATTAAAGATAAAGAGGAAGTAATTGCTACTTATTATATTAAAACAGAAGAAGAACTAGTGTATTTAAAAGAAAATATAGAAATTGGTAAAACTATAACTTTGAATGGTACATTAAATAAACCATTAAATAATACTATACCAAATACTTTTAATTATAAAAAATATTTATATAATAATAAAATATATTACTTATTTGATGCTAATTCTTATGATATAGAAAATGATAATAATTTATTAGAAAAAGCGAAAGATTATTTAATTAAAAGAGCTTATAATAGTAAAAATAATGAATATTTGTTAGTTCTAGTTTTAGGAGATAAAGCTTTAATTAGTAGTGATGAATATAATGTTTATCAAAACAATGGTACATCACATTTACTTGCTGTATCAGGAACACATATTACAGTTATTCTTTTAGTATTATCATTTTTCTTAAAAAAATTAAAGGAAATACCAAAACTTATAATAATATCATTAATTTTATTATTCTTTGCTTTTATTACCAATAATGCTCCAGCAGTAAATCGAGCTATATATTTTTTTATTATAAATCGTATTAATAAATTAGGTAATTTAAAGTTGTCTAATATTCAGGTTTTATTTATTACTGCTTTTATTTTATTATTACTTGATCCTTTTACTATTTATGATTTAGGTTTCATTTATTCATTTTGTATATCTTTAGGGATAATGTTTTATAGTGATAAATTAAATGGTAATTTATTTATTGCTACCTTAAAGGTTAGTATAATTGCCTTTTTATTTAGTTTACCAATAAGTAGTTATATCAATTATGAAATTAACATTTCATCTATTTTAATTAATTTAATATTTGTTCCATGGATATCTTATGTAGTATTTCCTATAGCTATAATTACTTTTATATTTCCATTATTTAATCCTATATTAAGTATTTTATTATCAATTACTAATGTTTTAAATAACATCGGTGAATTTATTTCCATATTTATAAATATTCCTAAAATGCCATTGGTTGTAGCTATAATTTTATTTATATTATTTCTTTTAATGAAAAATAATAAAAAATATTTATATATAATACTAATTATTTTAGGACTTATTAAATTGTCGCCGTTAATAAATAGTAGTTATGAAGTATATTTTTTAGATATTAATCAAGGTGATAGTATAGTTGTTATTACTCCCCATAAAAAAGATGTAGTAATGATTGATACTGGTGGTAAGATTACTTATGAAGTAGATGCTTGGAAAAAGAGTAATAAAACTTATAATCTAAGTGATAATACAATTAAATTTTTAAAAAGTAAAGGTATTACAACTATTGATTATTTAATAACCACTCATGGGGATTATGATCACATTGGAGAAGCAATAAATATAGTAAATAAAATAAAAGTTAAAAATGTTATCTTTAATAATGATTCTTATAATGATTTAGAATTAGAATTAATAAATGTTCTTGATGATAAGGATATAAAGTATTATCAAAATATCAAAACTTTAAATATTACTAATAATACAATTTATTTTTTAAATGATAATTTATATGATAATGAAAATGATAATTCTAATATCTTATATTTTAGTATTTATAATAAAAAATTCCTTTTTATGGGGGATGCTAGTATAGATGTTGAAGAAGATTTAATAAAAAAATATAATTTAGAAAATATTACTGTTTTAAAAGTAGGACATCATGGTAGTAAAACAAGTTCTTCTAAAAATTTTATTGATTATATAAATCCGTTATTATCAATTATTTCTGTTGGTAGAAATAATCGATACAATCATCCAAATATGGAAGTATTAGATAATTTATCTAATCGAATGATTTATCGAACAGATATGGATGGAACAATTAAATTTAGTATAAAGAAAAATAAATTTAAAATAAATACTTATAAACCTTAATGAAGAACATTTAAA
>CALVYM010000055.1 GCA_944372205.1 uncultured Bacilli bacterium | reverse complement strand
TTTAATCCAAAATTAGTTAGTAAAATTGATTTTAATAATGTTGATATGATTATGTTTTGTACTAAAAATCCTTTACCAATAATTCCTTATTTAAATAAAATAAATAAACCAATACTTTTTCATGTAACACTTACTCCTTATAAAAAAGATATAGAACCTAATGTAATAGATAAAACTAAAATAATTGAAGGTATTAAAGAAATATCCAAAATTATTGGTGCTAATAATGTAGTTGTTAGATATGATCCTATATTTATAAATACTAAATATACTATAGATTATCACAAAATAGCATTTAAAAGAATGTGTGAACTTTTAAATGGCTATGTTAATACGATAATAGTATCATTTTTAGATAATTATAAAAATGTAGAGAAAAATTATGCATTTATTAAACCAATTCCTCTAACAGAGGAGATGTATAAAGAAATTGCTGATTCATTTAGTAAGATAGCAAAAGATAATAAAATGGTAGTACAAACTTGTTTTGAAGAACATAATTTAGTAGAGTATGGTTTTGTTAAAGGAGATTGTCTATCTCAAGATTTAGCTTTTAAAATGACTAGTAAACATTATCCATTACAAAATATTCGCAAAGGTAATTTGTGTAGTTGCGTGCAAATGGTTGATATTGGAGTTTATAATACATGTACACATTTATGTAAATATTGTTATGCTAATTATAATGAATCAGATGTTTATAAAAATAATCAATTACATAATCCGGATTCTCCTTTATTAATTGGTAAGTTACAAAGTGATGATATAATTAAGGAGAGATTTAAATAGTATAAATTTCTTCTTCTTATTTAAAATAATAATAGTGATAATTATGTTAAGAGAATATAATAAAAAAAGGAATTTTAATAAAACTAAAGAACCAGTGGGAAAAATAACAAAAAAAAACAAAACATTAAAATTTTGTATTCAACATCATATTGCTAGGAAAGATCATTATGATTTTAGATTAGAGTGGAATGGGGTACTTAAGAGTTTTGCAGTTCCTAAAGGCCCATCATATAATCCTAAAGATAAAAGACTTGCTATAATGGTTGAAGATCATCCTCTGGACTATGCCGATTTTGAAGGTATAATCCCCAAAGGTGAATATGGTGGTGGTACAGTAATGCTTTGGGATTATGGATTATGGAAACCAGTAAAAAATATAAAACCAGACTTTAAAAATGGTCCCATTAAATTTGAAGTTATGGGTGAGCGAATCAAGGGTTTATGGACTTTAGTAAAAATAGAAGAAGATAATTGGTTACTTATTAAGGATAGTGATGAATATCATTTATATAATGATATAAATAAATTTAATACTAGTATTAAAACTGGTAGAACAATGGCTGAAATTGCTGATATATCAACAAATATTACTGTTACTAACCCTGAAAAACTTATTTTTAATAATCCAAATATTACTAAAGAAGAAATCTTTAATTATTATAAATTAGTAGCAAGTAGAATGATTCCTTTGATTGAAAATAGATTAATTAGTACAGTTAGAGCTCCAAGTGGTATTAAAAATGGAACATTTTATAAAAAACATATGGAAAATATAAATGGTTATTTAGGATGTAAAAAAATAAAAGGGGAAGATTATTATTATATTGAAGATATTTTAGGGTTACTTTCAGAAGTTCAAATGAATAGTTATGAATTTCATATTTGGGGAAGCAAAGTAGGTGATTTAAATCATCCTGATATATTAGTTTTTGATTTAGATCCTGATGAACATTTAAGTTTAGCAAAGTTAAGAGCAGGTGTAAAAGATTTAAAGAAAATATTAGATAGCTATAATTTAAAATCATATCTTAAAACAAGTGGAGGTAAAGGTTATCATATAATTGTTCCAATTAAAGGCATTACCTGGAGGGAAGCAAGAACTATTACTAAAAATATTGCAAAGTTAATGTCTTTTAAATGGCCAGAGAAATATACAAGTAATATTAAGAAAAATAAAAGAAAAGGGAAAATATTTATTGATTGGGAGCGAAATATTAAAGGTGCTACTAGTGTTGCACCATATTCATTAAGACTTAAAAATAAACCAAGAGTATCAATGCCCATAAAATGGAGTGAGTTAGATAAAGTAAAACCTGATGCTATAACTATGGAAGAAGCTATAAAAAGATTAAAAAATAAAGATCCGTGGGAAGATTTATTTAGTTAGTACTTTAATTAATATTTTATCATGAATATTTTGAATAAATGCATAAATATTAACAGATTTATTAAGTATTAACTCTTTTATTAAAATAAGTAAGATTCCACATATTAATAGAGTAATACTAATAGATATTTCTTCTTCTATGAAGTTGTATACTCCAACAAAAATTAAAATTATACCAATATAATTGATTAAATTTTCAAATACTTCAAGTAAAAATATAAATATTAAAGTAAAGGCTTTAATTATAAAAAATACTAAATAATTAATAATTACTATAAATGTTTTTAAAAACTTTATACCTAATTTATCTTTCCCATAGTTTAAATAAGTCATTAAAAATTGCCATCTTGTTACATAGGATTCAGAATAATTTTCTTTATATTCCTCTTTTTTAGCAGAATAACTTGTAGAATCATTAGAATAGGTTTTGGAATGATTTATTTCGTTAAGTAACTTATCATATTCACATCTTTTATCATCATCAAGTAATGTTTCTTTAGCTTCATTTAAGCTAATAATTATTTTACTAGCTTCATCACTCTTATTAACATCAGGATGATACTTTTTAACCATATCCCGATATGCTTTTTTTATCTCTTCATGAGTTGCATCTTTATTTATTCCAAGTAATTCATAAAAATCCATCATAACAAATCACAGATATATATTACCATAATTTTTAGAATAAAAAAAGTTGAAATTATTAAGTATTTCTGATATATTATTGATGAGTTAAATATTTAACTCACCTGATTTAAATATTTTTATATGACCGAATTATGTATTTGGAAAAAGTATAGGATATGTTTAATAGTAATATTTATTAATTTATTAAACATAAGGAGGTTATATGAAAAAGATTGATGCATATTTAAATCAGTATAAATCAAAGAATTTTAATGAATTGCTTTTTTCATTTATTGATTTAGGTAATCATAAAGATTCAGAGATTTATAAACTAGCAGGTATAGATAGGAAACTGTTTTCTAAAATACGGTGTAACAAGAATTATATTCCAAGTAGGAATGTAGTTATCAAGTTAGGGCTTGCTTTAAAATTAAATCGGTATGATTTTAATAAGCTGCTTAATAGCGCCGGTTATAGTTTGAGGAGTAATAACAATTTTGATTTAATTGTTTCGTATTGTTTAGATAATGCTATTTATGATCAAGATACCATAAATGACTATCTATATACCTATGCAAATGCTGTTTTATAACAGTATTTTTTTTGTCGCTTTAAAAGCGACCATTTTTCTTTTTAAATAGCATATAATTATTATGCAAAGAGAAAAAAGACACAAACAGCAAATATGAAAATAGGAAAAATTATTATGGGTTAATTAATTTTAGTGTCTTGTTTAAAGCCACAGACAGCAAATTGTAAATTTGGCTAATAAAAAGGAAATGACTGGTAATCATTATTTTGTGGCTTGTTTCTTTGCATAATGGAGGAATTATGGATTTACTTAATGGTTTAAAGAAAAATAACACAGTTTATAATACTAAAGGCTCTAAATATTATAATACTAGTTATAATGCTAATTTAGATGTTTTTGCTATGCTTTCAAGATTCAATGATACTGATGATATAATTAATAAATTTCGTTTGGCAATTTTAGAAGATGAAAATTTAGCATTAGCTAATTTATTATATATTTTAGATATTAGGAATGGTAAAGGGGAAAGAAGAGTCTTTAAAACTATTTATAAAGATTTATGCCTAAATTATTCAAACTTAGCTTTAAGAATTTTACCATTTATTGGTGAGCTTGGTCGTTTTGATTATGTCTTAGAAGGTATAAATACACCAGTAGAAAAAGAAACGGTAGCTTTAATTAAAGATAGGTTAAATAAAGATTTAGCCAGCAATGAAGTATCATTACTGGCTAAATGGTTACCATCAATTAGAACTCATAGCAAAAATAATAAATTAGCTAAATCTTTAGTTAAATTACTTGGCATGAGTGAAAAAGAGTATCGAAAAACTTTAAAAACATTAAGAAATAAAATAAATATAGTTGAAGCAAATTTAACTAATAAAACTTATGATAAAATTGATTTTTCTAAAGTACCATCTAAAGCAATGATGAAATACAATAATACATTTAATAGATATTTAGAAAGTGAATTTAAAAAGTATAAACAATCTCTTGCTAAAGGAGAAGTAAAAGTAAATACAACTGGTTTATTTTGTTATGAAATAATTCAAAAGATTTTAAATAAACAAGGGGATAGTGAATTATTTGATTTAATGTGGCAAAATCAAAAGGAAATAATTACAAATAAAAACATTTTAGTTGTTGCAGATACATCAGGTTCAATGTATTCTTTTGGAAATATTCCTATTTGTGCATCAATTGGTCTTGCAATTTATACAGCACAAAGAAACAATGGTGTTTTTAAAAATCATTTTATTACTTTTTCAGAAGAACCTACATTACAAGTTATAAAGGGAAAAACAATTTATGACAAAGTTCAAAATATGGAATGTATAAATCCTTATAATACTGATATAGATAAAGTGTTTGAATTAATACTTACTACAGCAGCAGAAAATAAAATTAAAGGGGATGAATTGCCTAGTCATATTTTAATCATTTCTGATATGGAATTTGATGATGGTGTTTATTCTAAAGGTGGAACAAACTTTAATGGTTGGAAAAAAGCCTTTACAGATAAAGGTTATCAATTGCCAACAATTATATTTTGGAATGTTGCAGGTTCAACCAGAGGTATTCCAATTACCCAATATGATGGAGATGTTGCCGTTATCAGTGGTTTTTCTACTAACTTATTAGAAAATCTATTTAACTTAGATAATTATAATCCTACAAATTTAATGCTAGAGAAATTAACTACTTATTTAGATATGCTAAATAAGTAGTTTTTAGAATAAAAAAAGTATAGCTTATGCTATACTCCAATTATTTAACTTCGATGTATTTTTTATTTTTATCTTCATCGATTTTATCAACAGTAATTGTTAAAATACCATCTTTGAATTCAGCTTGAATTGAATCTTCATCAATATCTTCTAGATGGAAACTTCTTTCAATCTTACCATAAACTTTTCTTTCGCGATGTAGATATTTTTTATTATCTTCTTCTTTTTGTTCTTTTTCAGCTCTGATAACAATGTTTCCTTTGTTGCATTCTACTTTGATATCGCTCTTATCATATCCTGGAACATCCATTTCAATGAAAACTTTACCATCTTTTTCATAGATATCACATTTCATCTTATTTTCTACTGTTAAATCACTTAACATATCATCAAAAAACATTCTACTTGGTAACATAAATCATCATCATCCTTTCATTAATTATTATGTTATAAATTTAATGTTTTTAGTCAATATTTCCTATTGACATTATAAATATATCACTTTAATTAGCACTTGTCAAGTTAAAGTGCTAATTTCACAAATGTTTCACATTTAAGTGAAAGTGGGTTATAAACATGGGCGCTAACTAAACAATAGGTTAAAGGTTACTTGATAAATGATTAAGAGTTGAAAGGTAATTTAAATATGAACTATTATACCAAAACCCACTTCCAAGTAATATTCTACTAGTATTTTTTTATTTTGCAAGCACTTCGACAAAACTAGACATGGTTCGACAAAATTTGATACTGAGGCAAATTATATATGTTTTTATTTAAGATATTATATAAATGAAATTTGAATATATTCTACTATTACTGGATATGTACTCTAATTCTTGATATGTTCTACCTCCAACAAGTATGCCTTCTGTAGAATTGTGACTGTACATTACACGTCCATTATATGTTGAAAATGCATTGTTAGTGTTATAGCTAGAATTAATAAAATTATTCCACGTCATTCCTTCTTCAGCGTAATATATTTCTCCAAATATGTCAATTTCAATAAGTGGTGCTGTTGTTGTTGCATTAATACTTTTTTCACTAGAATTTTTATTATATATATCAGTAACATATGCTTTGATGTTGTAAGTGGTAGATGAGTTTAGTTTAGTGAAAGTATAAGAATTACTAGTTGAATTTACATATGCTCCGTTATTTATTGAAAAATAATATTGATTGATATTAGCACTACCAGCAGTAGCATTGATAGTTACAGTTATACTATTTTCGGTTACTTTGCCAATATTAATACTATTTAATGTTGGTAATACATATGAACTAGTTTTTACAGATATTTCGTATTCTTCGGAATCTATATTTTTGTTATCTCTAGCAAAAATTTTTACTTCATATGTTGTATTTTCTTTTAAGTTATTGAAAGTATAATTATTTATTGTGCTTGTTCCAGCTATATTATCCGATTCAATTATATAAAAATATCGTTTTATTCCAATATCGCTTGTAGAATCAACCGTTAAAGTAAATCCTAATGGTGTTATATTACTAACTCTAACACTATTTATAACAGGTTTACTTTCATCTGTAGTACTAACACTAACTTCATATATATTAGATTTAGCATTTGTGCTGTCTACTGCATAAATCTTAATCTTATATTCTGTTAATTTATTTAAATCATTTATTATTATTGGATTAGTTGTACTTTCTACATATTCTTCGCTATCATTTAATGCATAATAATATGTAGTTATATTACCATTTTCGCTAGTGGCACTTACATCTAATGTAACTGATGAACCAGTTACATTAGTTATATTTACATTATCTATCCAGACTCCATCATATTTATCAAAGTACACATAACATGATCTGATGAATTACTTAATAAATTTACTGTATTATTTTGTTGATTATATTCTAGTTCTCCACCTTTTTCACAACCACTTAAAGTATCATTAAATATATATCCAGATTCTGGCCAGGTATTATCTTTAGTTTCTATATATTCTCCAGAACCAGCATCTGTTTCATACATCATAGTAATCATATTTCTATTTATTATTTGTTCTTCTTTAGTAATATTTGATATTATATTATTTGAATTATCTTTATTATTAAGTATAATTAATATTACTATAGTTAATGTTAATAATATGGAACTTATCAATTAGTATTTTATTTTTCATATATATCCTCACTTTAATATGCGTACAGCGTATATTAGGTAAAATAAAATTGGTGATATAAAATGAATATAAATAGATTAAAAGAAATTAGAGAAGATAGAGATTATAAGCAGATTGATATAGCAAAAATATTAAAAGTAACACAAGCACAATATTGTAGATATGAAATAGGGACTAATTCTATACCAATTGAAAAGATAGTTGTATTAGCAAAATTTTATAATTGTTCTGTTGATTATTTATTAGGTCTTACTGATGAAAGGAAATCATATCCGGAATCGATTTTATCTAAATGAAAAATAGATTGCAATCAAACAATCTATTTTCTTTTTAATCAACTCTTAATGCTTCAACTGGATCTTTTTTAGATGCCATTTTTGATGGTATTAAACCAGCAATTATTGTAAGTAATACACTTATTATTACTAGTATTATTGCACCACCTAGAGGAAGTATGGCTATATTTGAAATACCTGCTAGATTTTTAATTAAAATATTTATTGGAATAGTTAAGAGTAGAGTAATAAGTATTCCCATAACTCCAGCAGTTAGACCTTCAATAAATGTTTCAGCATTAAATACTCTCGATATATCTTTTTTACTAGCACCAATTGCTCTTAAAATACC
>CALVYM010000054.1 GCA_944372205.1 uncultured Bacilli bacterium | reverse complement strand
CCAATAATATTACCAGTTATAATGGAAGTAAATCAAGCAAATAATTAAGACTATTAAAATTTTAAAATTTGTAGTATAATTAAAGAGGTGAAGCTATGCAAACATTTATCCAATATGGTATTATTGCCATAGTACTTATTATTATATCTTTAGTTATAGTTAAGTTATCAAAGAAAAACTTCAATATTGAAGCTAATAAATTAATAACTTATCTTGGTGGTAAAGATAATATTGTTAATGCTGAATGTAATATGTCAAGATTTAAAGTAATACTTAAGGATGTATCTAAAGCTAACAAAGAAGGTATTCAAAAACTTGGTGCTAAAGGTATAGTAGAAATTGATAATCAATTAAAAATAATATTTGGCAAAAATGCTAAACAATTAAAAAAGTATATCGAAGAAATTCTTTAGATATACTTTTTTATATTTTCTCAATATCTAATATATCAGTTATTCTAATAAGTCCACCATCTAATGTAAGTAGATTTAAATTAGTTTTACCTATTAAATCAACTTCTAGTACTTTATCTTTTAAAGTTATTTTTACCCTACTTTTATATACATGATCAGTTGATGCAAATATTTCATTAATTTTTCTATTAATATCTTTGGGATTATTTTTTATTACACTTTTACTACTGCGAAATAAATCTTCATTGTTATTAAGTTTTTTATTGATGGGATTAGCAAATACTCTAGGTTTTTCCACAACCTCACCTCACTATATTTTATGATAAATTTTTAAAAAAAACACATAATATAAACATGAATAAAATTATTAATAGTAAATACACTTTAATTATTCCATTATTTATTATAATGATTATTAGTTTACTTAATATGCAAAATGCCAAACTTTTAAGTTCTTTATATAAACATAATTTAATTAAACAAATAATCTTTTTTAGTATAGGTATTATTTTAGTTATTATAATAAATAAAATAAATATTAATACTATTTTAAAATATTCTAAATATTATTATTATATTTCCGTTTTATTACTTATTTTAGTATTATTATTTGGTAAAAATATTAATGGATCAACGGCTTGGTTTGATTTTAAATTATTTTCTTTTCAACCTAGTGAACTTGTAAAACTTACTCTTACTTTATATTTGAGTTGTGTTGCATCAAGTAATAAACCAGATTTTAAATTAATATTAAAAGTTATAATTATTACTTTAATTCCTTCGATACTGGTATTTTTAGAACCTGATACTGGGGCAATTATATTTTATTTATTAATTGCTTTAACTATATTAATTGTTGCGGGAATAAAGAAGTATTGGTTTATAATTTTAGGAATAATTGTTATTCTTTTATTAGGAACTTTTATATTACTTTATATTTATAATCAAGAAATACTCATAAATTTAATTGGTACAAGTTTCTTTTATAGAGTTGAAAGAATAATTACATTTACAAATGAAGCTAGCTATCAGTTAGAAAACGCTATTATTGCTATGGGGTCTGCATCTTTATTTGGTAGTGGTTTAAATAAGGTAAGTTTATATATACCTGAGGCACCAACTGATTTTATATTTGCTTTTAATATAAGTAATTTTGGCATAGTTTCAGGAGTTATAGTAATTTTATGTTACTTATTTATTGATATATTTTTAATTAATAAATATATCAATATTAAACATAAAAAAATAAAACTAGTTTTAATTAGTTTTATTAGTATTTTTTTCTTCCAACAATTTATTAATATTGGCATGAATTTAGGATTACTCCCAATTATTGGGATACCTCTTCCATTTTTGTCTTATGGTGGTTCAACAATTATAATTTATTTTATATTTTTAGGAATTATTTTAAACATTTTAAATAAATCAATTTATTAAAATGGACCAAAAGAATTATAATTATAACTTGTACTATAATATGGCATCGGATATGGTCTTGGTGGTGGAAATGGTGGTGCTGGTGGGTATGGGGCAACATTATATATTGGTCTTGGACGAGTTAGACCTACTGCTGCTCCACCAACTAAGGCACCAGTTAAAAATGGAAATACAAAGCGATCATTATTTATTGGTTGATACATTTTATTATATTTTGGATTCATAAGAAAACTCCTTTCAATATATTTTATGAAAGAAGTTTTCTTTGTTTAGTTTAATCGCCTAGATGAGAAGTATTACTCACATTTAACTATATTAATAGTATAATAATATTCTATATCTTTACCATAATCATCCTTTATATTTAATAGTATTAGTCTTTTACCTAAAGTTGATGTATCTACACTTTTTTCTTCTGATGTAATTTTACCATTTTGTACTTCTGATACAAATGATATATTTGTAACTGTTTCATTCATGCACACATTTAAATCTTCTTTTAACCTTATTTTAGGAGGATTCCTAAAAAATGAAATAATAGTTATAATTAAATTAACAATAAATACTATTATTAAAATAACTATAGATATTTTGAAAAATATATTTAATATCTTTTCATTATTAGCTTTATTCTGAGTAATAATTTGATAAATATCATAAATAAGCAAAGGTATAATCATAAAGCAACTTAACAATGTAAATAATATAAACAAAATTGCAAACATGATAGTTGCCTTATTTTGTTTTTTAAGTAATACTAAAAAATAAATACTGTTAATAATACTTGAAAAAAGTATAGGAAATACAACTGTTGAAATAATTTTTGATTCATTATAAAAATCTGTATAATAATCTCGTATTAATTCTAAACTCTCTTCATCATATAAAGAATATTGTTCTTCAATATTAATTTGTAATGGAGTATTTAGAGCTATAGAGATAAAAACTCCTAATATTATTCCAATAATTATAATAATTAAATGAACTTTTGCATTATAAAGTTTAAAAACATCATCATATTTCATATTTAACCTTTCTTTTATTCTACCAATCTAAAACTATATGTCTTTTCTATATTATTAAAATACTAATGTTAAAATATAAAGAGTACATTCATCTACATCATATAAAAACAATTCATGATAAAAGCCCGGTTTTTCTAAATATGCATAATAATTATTTTCATCTTCTATAATATAATTTACTATGGAATTTAACTTTTCTGAATTTTTAATGTGATGAAGATTGTCTTTCTTTAATAAATCTTTAATTTCTACTTTATCAATCGGCAACACATAGTCATAGTCTAATATTTTTTGATAAGTCTCTTTATCATATGTAAGTTTATTTAAATAAGTTGCATCTCTTAATCCTTCAAAAAAAACTTCTTCTAATTTTTCTGGAGTGCTAAATTCTATGTTATATCTCTCTTTATATATATCTGCTATTTTTGATTTTTCAATAATTGGAGAAACAATTCTAGAAATAGACATTACAATAAACATGATTAATAAACATACAATAATAACTTTAATATATTTCTTCAATAGTAATTACCTCCACAATTTAAAATATTAAGCATATTACTTTTTCTTATTAACTTTGTAATTATAATATATCAATTTTTATATTTAATTTCAATATTTATCATCTATATTTGTTTTTTTATTTGTATCTACTAAATCAGATATTCCACCAGCACTTAATGCTGACATTAAACATATTAATATAGATTCTATTATATTGTCATCTATTTCTATAAAAAAACATATTACTCCACTTATTATACCAATTATAACATTTTGTATTGGTATATATCTATTTGGTATTTCTTCTATAAATATTTTAGTTATTGCTCCACATATATATGTTACTAACATAACTATTACTGATATTGTTAAAGTCATTTTTATCCCCCCTTTTTTTAATAGAATAAGAATTGGACTAGCCAATTCTTATTCAAACCATTTTTTATAAATTAAAATACTAATGTTAAAATATAAATAGTACATTCATCTACATCATATAAAAACAATTCATGATAAAAGCCCGGTTTTTCTAAATATGCATAATAATTATTTTCATCTTCTATAATATAATTTACTATGGAATTTAACTTTTCTGAATTTTTAATGTGATGAAGATTGTCTTTCTTTAATAAATCTTTAATTTCTACTTTATCAATCGGCAACACATAGTCATAGTCTAATATTTTTTGATAAGTCTCTTTATCATATGTAAGTTTATTTAAATAAGTTGCATCTCTTAATCCTTCAAAAAAAACTTCTTCTAATTTTTCTGGAGTGCTAAATTCTATGTTATATCTCTCTTTATATATATCTGCTATTTTTGATTTTTCAATAATTGGAGAAACAATTCTAGAAATAGACATTACAATAAACATGATTAATAAACATACAATAATAACTTTAATATATTTCTTCAATAGTAATTACCTCCACAATTTAAAATATTAAGCATATTACTTTTTCTTATTAACTTTGTAATTATAATATATAAATTTTTATATTTAATTTCAATATTTATCAGCAAAAAAAGACTTATTATTTCATAAGTCCTAAAAAGTAATTTTTCTTACCCTTTTTAATTAGTAATACTTTTTCATCAATAGCATCATTCTTAGTTATTACTTTATCTAAAGCTGTTTCTTTTTTGTTATTAATACTTATAGCATTACCACTAATCATTTCCCGAGCTTCTCTTTTACTACTTACAATTTTGTTATTTACCAGCATATCTATTAAACTTGTATTATTTTTAACTTCAAATGTTGGTACATCTTTAATTGAAGAAATTATTTCATCACTTGATAAGTTCCATATTTTATCTGAAAATAGTGATTCACTAATATTTAGAGCTTTTTCATATTCTTTTTTTCCATGTAAGAAAGTAATCATTTCTTTAGCTAAAGCTTTTTGAGCTTTTCTTTCTTCCGGATGTTCTTTAACTTCTTTTTCTAGAGCTTCTATTTCTTCTTTACTTAAGAATGTTAATTTTTTTAGGTATTCAATTACTTTTTCATCTTCAGTATTAATAAAGTATTGATATAATTCATAACTTGAAGTTTTATTAATATCTAACCATAATGCTTCACCTGATTCACTTTTACCAAATTTAGTGCCATCAGCTCTAGTAATTAGAGGTACTGTAAAACCATAACATTTAACATCAGCACCATGGATTTTACGAATTAATTCTAAGCCTGAAGTGATATTTCCCCATTGGTCTTGACCTCCGACTTGCATTGTTACACCGTGTTCTTCATAAAGCTTTAAAAAATCTATTGATTGAAGTATCATATAGGAAAATTCTGTATAAGTAATACCAATATCTAATCTTCTTTTTACGGTATCTTTAGCAAGCATATAATTGATATTAAAATATTTACCATAATCTCTTAAGTAATCAATCGCTTCCATATTACAAAGCCAATCAGCATTATTAACAATTTCTACATTACTACCAAGAATTGTACTAACTTGATTTTTAATACATTCAATATTATGAGCAACTGCTTCTTTACTAATCATTGGACGTTCTACATTAGGTTTAGGGTCTCCGATTAAACCTGTTCCACCTCCAGCAATAATTATGGGAGTATGTCCCGCTTCAAGTAATCTTTTAGATGTGGCAATAACGGTACAATAATGCCCTATATGAAGGCTATCACCAGTTGGGTCTACTCCAATATAAAACTTCAGACCTCCTTTGTTAATAGCTTCTTCCACATCGGGACTAGTAACATCATTAATAAGTCCTCGCCATTTCAAATCTTCAAATACAGTCATAAAATTTCCTTCTTTCTAAAATAAAAAAGAATAGTACCACAAAGGAGTCTTAGCGACGGTACCATCCTTTTTTTTAACTTAATTTTCCTTAACGCGGATTAAACGCATCAGCTCTGGAGTCGTAAATTCCATTCATCACTGATTGCTAGTATTATATCATATGCTTAAACTTTTTTTCAAGTACTAACTATTACAATCTGTGCAAACTGTGCAACTTTGCATATAACTTGTTAAACGATTTTTTAAATCACTAACTTCTTCTTCGCTCCAGTAATCTGCGGGATTTGTAAATCCACCAGTATCAAGTGAAGTTTCTTCATCAAAACCTACTATTTCTCCACCATTTACAAATATTACTGCTGGAACGTATATTCTTGGATTGCCTTCTTCATCATTTTGTAAATATCCATCAAGCAAGTTTACTATTTTTTGATAATTTTCAGAGTTGCTACTACGGTCTTCTTTAATATTATAATAAAGTATTTGGCTTATACCAACGCTTTTAGCTACTTCATTTAAGTATGGTACATAAGCATTACACCACTGACATTCTGGAAAACCTAAATAAACTATACCACTACCACCATCTAAAACATCAATGATTTCATCAAAACTAGCATATACAAAAACATTATCATCAGAGATACTTGAGTATTCTTCTGAAAACTTTTGGGCATCAGTTGTAGTTTCTACATCTTCTTTGTTATTATCCCGAACAAGCAAATATATTACTACTCCGATTAAAATTATAATTATAGCAATAAGGCCAAAAATTAATCCTTTATTCTTCATATACTTTTCCCTCCTTCTAAAGATTATCAAGAACAATATAGTTTGTCAATAAACTTTCCGTTTACTTACAATCCGGCATGATTTCTAGAGGAATATCATAAGTTATTATGTTATCATCTTTAGTTAAACCATTAATCTTTATATAAATATTTTCACATACATTATCACAAGTACATGGATAATCATTAAAAGTAAAGTTATTTATATTAAAACGAATATTTTTTAAATAATAAGATAAATTATAACTTTCAGTATTTTTCTTATTTAAATTGCCATATTTAGCAATTCTTGATTCATTATTTTCGTGTTTTTCATATAATATACATTCTACAGCTATAAATTTAGGTTCTTCAGCTTCTCCACAATAATTTATATCAGAAATATAAATAGATTTTTTACTATTATTATAGGCAATAACTCCTTCAATATCAAAAGAATCATTACTACAAGTAAGAGAAGAAAAATTAAATGAATCTTGATCTTTTGATACATAAAGGCCAAAGATAGTTGTGCAAATGGATAAAACAACTAAAGTTATAGCTACAAAAGTGGCTATTTTTTTACCATTGTTTTTTTCTTCACCTTCGATTAATTCTGTAATACTTATATCAAACTCTTCACTTAATTTTTTTAAAAGTTCAATATCTGGTACACCACGACCATTTTCCCATTTTGAAACCGCTTGGGCAGTTACATTAAGTTTATCTGCTAGCTCTTTTTGAGTTAAATTATATTTTTTTCTTAAATCACATATAAATTTACCTATTTTTTCTGAATTCATATTACCACTCATAAAGATTATATCAAAAAAATGAGCAAATATAAAGTTATTTATTTACTTATTATATAAATAAGAGTACAATAATTTTGGTGATTGAAATGAAAGAATATTATGAATTAAGTATGAATGGTGCTTATGTATGGATTAGACATACTCAAAATGATGAAATATATTTTACTAAAGAAATGTGTAATACAACCATTTTATTAGAAAAAGCAAGTGATAATGAATATTTATTTATTGATTTTATAACAGGACGAACAGTTTATATTGACCCTTTAGAAGATGGTGTTTTATTATTTCCTAGTAAAATATTAGTTCCTAATAAATTAAATAAAATAGCAAATGATATTATATTACAAAAATCATTAGATATTTTAAATAACGATGAACTTGATTATTTAAATGTAAGTGAAGATATTTTATTTAATAGTTGTTTTTGTGAAATTGTAGCTAAAGAAAATAATTTAGATAAAATACCTATTTCTTTAGTAAAAGAAGAAGTAGAAAAACACAAAGGAATGCCTAGAAAAAGAGCTAAATCAGAATGATTTAACTCTTTTTAAAATGAAAAGCCCTAAAATTAGGACTTAAATTACAATTTGGTGGAGAATGTGGGATTCGAACCCGCGACCCCCACGGTGCAAGCGTGGTGCTCTAGCCAGCTGAGCTAATTCCC
>CALVYM010000053.1 GCA_944372205.1 uncultured Bacilli bacterium | reverse complement strand
AGTATTGACATAATTCCTGTAAATGAAAAATCTCTTGGTATTAGAATTACTTTAGATGAAGAAATAGTAGATGAAATATCATTATTTGACCCATTAACTGGAGCTATAGAAAAAAGTGTTAAAAGTATTACAATATCTCCCGCTTCGCACTTTGTAACTAGTAAAGAAAAACTTGATATAGCAATTACTCGTATTGAAGAAGAATTAAAAGAAAGATTAGAAGAACTAAAGAGGGAAAATAAATTACTTGAAGAACAAAGGTTATGTGAGCGAACTAATTATGATATTGAAATGCTTAAAGAAACTGGTTTTTGTAATGGGGTAGAAAATTATTCAAGACATCTAGCTTTAAGAGGGCCAGGTGAAACCCCTAGTTGTTTAATTGACTTTTTTCCTAAAGACTTTTTGCTTGTTGTTGATGAATCTCATGTAACACTTCCGCAAGTTCGAGGGATGTATAATGGAGATAGACAAAGAAAACAAACACTTGTTGATTATGGATTTCGTCTTCCTAGTGCTCTTGATAATAGACCACTTACTTTTACGGAATTTGAAAGTCATATTAATGAGGTAATATATGTATCAGCGACCCCTGGTGATTATGAACTTGAAAAAACTAATGGTAAATTTGTTGAACAAATCATTCGACCAACAGGTTTACTTGATCCAATTATTGAACTTCGTAAAACTGAAGGTCAAATTGATGATATCATCGGAGAAATTAGGGATAGAATTAGTAAAAATGAAAGAGTGTTAATTACAACTCTTACAATTCGTATGAGTGAAGAATTAACTAATTACCTAAAAGAATTAAATATTAAAGTTGCATACTTACATAGTGAAATTAAAACATTAGAACGCTTAAAAATAATTCAAGATTTAAGATTAGGTACTTATGATTGTGTTGTTGGTATAAACTTACTTCGGGAAGGATTAGATATACCTGAGGTAAGTTTAATATGTATACTTGATGCCGACAAGCAAGGGTTCTTAAGAAGTGGTAGAAGTTTAATTCAAACAATTGGTAGATGTGCAAGAAATGAAAATGGTAAAGTAATAATGTATGCTGACACTGTGAGTGTTGCTATGGATGAAGCTATTAAAGAAACAAAAAGAAGAAGAGAAGTACAAGAAGCATATAATAAAAAACATGGTATAATACCTAAAACAATTGTTAAAGAAATAAAAGAAATTGTAACAAATGAAGTAGTTAAGAGTGATAAGAAAAAAGTAAGTAAAAAGGAAAAAGAAAAAATGCTTATAACTTTAGAAGAAGAAATGAAAGAAGCAGCTGCTAAAATGGATTTTGAAAGAGCAATTGAACTTAGAAATATAATTTATGAAATGAAAGGTATTTAAAAAAACAAAAAAATATGATACAATTTGAAAAAGTAAAGAGGTGGAATAATGACTTATATTTTTGGACATAAAAATCCTGATACTGATAGTGTGTGTTCTAGTATTGCCTTGTCTTATTTAAAAAATGAACTTGGAGGAAAAACAGTTCCAAAAGTACTTGGTAATATTAATAATGAAACTAAATTTGTTCTTGATTATTTTAAAGTACCAGTACCAAGTTATCTAAACGATGTTCGAGTTAGAATAAAAAATATTAAATATGATAAAAAAGCTTATATATTTGAAGAAGAATCAATTAATGATGCTTTTAATATAATGCAAAAGCAAAATTTAACAGCAATACCTTTAATTGATGATAAAAAAAAATTAACAGGTTATGTTACTTTAAAAGAAATAGCTAAATATTTAATTAGTGGTAATAAAGAAATAGTTAATACAACTTTAGATAACATAATTGAAACCCTTGATGCTAAAGTAATTGTTAAATGTGATGATTTAATTTCTGGGGATATTTTAATCGCTGGATTACAAAGTAAAACTATAGAATCATCTAATTTATTATCACAAAGGGATATATTAATTGTAGGGGATAGGTATAAAGTATTAAATTATGCAATTGATTCTAAAGTTAAATTAATTATTTTACCACTTAATATTAATGTCGATAAAAAAATAATTAAAAAAGCAGAAAAAAATAAAGTAAATATTATTGCATCAGAATTTGATAGCTTTCAAATTGCTAATAAAATACTTTTAAGTAATTTTATTAAAAGCATTAATTTAAATAAGAGTCCTGTTACAGTTAATAATGAGGATTATTATACTGATTTTAAAAATATGGCTCATAGAGTAAATCATTCTAATTACCCTGTTATTAATAATAAAGATGAATGTTTAGGTCTAATTAGATTAACAGGACCTAATAATTATGAAAAACAAAAAGTAATACTAGTTGATCATAATAATTTTTCTCAATCTGTTGATGGTTTAGATGAAGCAGATATTTTAGAAATAATTGATCATCACAATCTTGGGGCTATTGGAACTACTTTACCAATAAATTTTCGTAGTAAACCAGTAGGTTGTACATCAACTATGATTTATGATATGTATAAAGAAGAAAAAGTAAGTATCCCTAAGAATATGGCAGGTTTAATGCTTTCAGCAATTCTTTCTGATACTCTTCTTTTAACTAGCCCCACAACAACTGAAGATGATAGATTTGCAGCAGTAAAACTTGCTAGTATTGCTAAAGTAGATATTGATACTTATGGTATTGAAATGCTTAAAGCCGCAAGTTCTATTGAAGGTAAAACTCCAGAAGAATTAATTAAAACTGACTTTAAATCCTATGTTGTTGGGGATAAACTTTTAGGTATTAGTCAAATAATGACAATGGATATTGATACAATTCAAAATCATATGGATGAATATATTGCTAAACTTAATGAAATGGTGGAACTTAATTATAGTATAGTAACTATATTTATAACTGATATTATTAAAAATGGTTCATATGTTTTATATAATGAAAAAGCTGCTGATATAATTAAAGATGCCTTTGGTCTTAAAAATATTCATCAATGTATGTTTTTACCAAAAATAGTATCTCGTAAAAAACAAATTCAACCAAATATAATAAGTGTTTTAGAAGGTGATTAAATGAAAGCTTTAATTACTGGAGCATCTAGTGGAATAGGAAAAGAAATTGCTTATTACTTAGCAAGTCTAGATATTGATTTAATAGTTGTTGCTAGAAATAAAGAAATGCTAGAAAAAATAAAAAAAGATGTAAATGTCAATGTAAAAATATTAACTATGGATTTAATAAAACGGGAAAATGTTTTTAAATTATATGATATGGTCAAAAGTGATAATATTGATATTTTAGTTAATAATGCTGGTTTTGGTTTATTTGGCACATTTGATGAAGCCGATTTAAATAGAGAACTAGAAATGATTGATTTAAATGTTACTACTTATCACATATTAACTAAATTATTCTTAAAAGATTTTCTAAAGAAAAACAAAGGTTATATTTTAAATGTCTGCTCTAGTGCTGGTTTTATGGCAGGACCTCGTCTTAGTACATATTATGCTACTAAGAATTATATAACAAAACTTACTTTAGCAATTAATGAAGAGTTAAGACAAAAGAAAAGTAATGTTAGTATTTCTGCTCTTTGTCCTGGACCAGTAAATACTAACTTTAATAAAGTTGCTCATGGTGAGTTTGCAATTAATGAGATTAGCCCTAAATATGTGGCAAAACTAGGAATTGATAAAATGTTTAAGAAGAAAATGCTAATTGTTCCCACATTTAAAATGAAACTAACTTTATTCTTTTCAAGGTTTGCACCACTTAGATTACAATTAATAATCGCTTATCATATACAAGGAAGGAAATTAGGGAAAAAATAATCAATAAACTGGTTATTTTTTCCTTTATCCCAAAATTGGGAAGTAAAATGCCCCAAAAATAGGAAATAAAATACCCCAAAATTAGGAAATAAAAAACCCCAAAATTAGGAAATGAGTATATACAAATTATAATAAATAGTGTATAATAATGTCATGGAGGTTATAAAAATGCAATATATTAAAAGAATAACTGATAAAGAAATTGAAAAAAAATTACGAACTTCAGGTGCTGTTGTTATTAGGGGACCCAAATGGTGTGGAAAAACTACAAGTGCTAAACAATATGCTAAAAGTATTTTGGAAATGCAAAATCCAGATATGACTGATAATTATGTGAAAATAGCCAATGTAAAACCATCTTTATTATTAGAGGGTGAAAAACCTAGACTTATTGATGAGTGGCAAATAGCACCAAAACTTTGGAATGCAGTAAGATACGCAGTTGATAATTCTGGGGATATTAATCAATTTATTTTAACAGGATCAGCAACTCCAGTAGAAGATGATACTATGCATAGTGGAACAGGTCGATTTGCCTTTGTAAATATGAAACCATTATCTTTATATGAAAGTGGAGAATCAAATGGTAGTATCTCTCTTAAGGACATAGTTGAAGGAAAAATTGATATTGATGGCAAAAAATCAAATTTAACTTATGAAGATTTGGCATATGTTTTGTGCCGTGGTGGGTGGCCAAATTCTTTGAAGATGGATAGAAACGATGCTTTGGAAGTAGCTAAAAACTATATAGATGCTTTGGTTAATTCAGATATTTCTCGTGTTGATGGTGTTAAAAGAGACCCGAAATTAGCTAGATTTATTTTAAAAGCATATGCTCGTCAGGTTGCAACAATTGGATCTAACCAAGCTTTGTATGAAGATGTAAAAGTAAATTTTGGGGATGTTTCAGAAAAAACTATTAATGATTATTTAAATGTATTGAAAAGATTATATATTATTGAAGAAATAGAAGCATGGAATCCAAATATTAGAAGTAAAACAACAATTAGAACTTCTCCCAAAAAAACTATGGTTGATCCGTCTTTAGCAACTGCTGCTTTAGGTTGCACATATCAAGAATTAATGTATGATGTTGATACTTTTGGATTAATGTTTGAAAATTTAGTTAATCGTGACTTAAGTATTTATGCATCATCTATTGGAGGAAGTCTTAAACATTATCGTGACAGATATGGATTAGAGTGTGATAATATTTTGCATTTTGATAATAAATATGCTTTAATAGAAGTAAAATTAGGAGCTAATAAAATACCTGAAGCTGAAGAACATTTATTAAAATTAAAAAATTTGATAAAAGAAAATCAACCTAAAATGGGTGAGCCATTATTTATGATGGTAATTACAGGAACAGAAATGGCTTATAAAACCGAAGGAAATGTACTAGTAGTACCTATAGGTTGCTTAAAAGACTAATTAAAACAATCATGCATTTTTGCATGATTGTTTTAGTATTCAGTAACATATAAATCAATGTATTCTTCTAGTGTTAAATCTTCATCATGAATAATTTTAGCAGCATCCATTCCTACATATCTGATATGCCAATTTTCAAATTGATAGCCAGTTATATAAGTTTTGTCTTTAGGAAATCTTATAATAAATCCCCATCTATATGCATTATTATTAAGCCATTCAAAGTCACTATCATTAAGTCTTGTTGATCCACTAATATTAGTATTCTTTAAATCGATTGATAGACCTGTTTGGTGTTCTGAGTATCCCGGACGAGCAGAGTAGGTATCAGCTGCTTCTACACCATCACTAGCTACATAATTATTATATAAAGTTCTTTGGAAAGACTCTCCTCTAAATGCAGTTGTTGGCATAAAGCTTATACCAGCTTCTTCTTCTGCAGCAGCTTGCAACTCTAGAAATGGCTCTTTAATAACTTCCCGCATTGGTACATTATTGCCATAAGCCCCAGGTACATATGCTAAATCATCAGGTTCATAACCACTAGGTAAATAGTGATATTTATTAACAACTACTAGCAAATCATTAGGATCTTCTACTTCAGTTGTATCAGTGTATACTGGCAAATCTAGTTTTATATTTACAAGCGTCACAACATCTTCATAGCTATATTCGTTTTCTTCATAATAAGAGTTATATCTATCTATTTTATCAACATCAAAATTTTTAATATTATAATAATTACTTATATCAACATAATCTATATTTTCTAACTTTTCAATATTTTTTTCACTTAATTTAGTTATATAATTAATTTCTTTGCCGCTATAACCTTTAGGTAAAAAAGTAGTTAATATACTTTCAAAATTATCACTATCAACATATTCTATATCTCTATATTCATTTAAATATTCTTCATTATAAATATTATTAAGTAAAACAAATTCTAGAGTCTTAGAATATTCATCTTCAGGAATATTATGTTCATTCATAAGTTTTGATACTTCACTAACTTGTTTCTCATCTTTAAAGTATTTGTTATAAACAAAATAACCACTTATACCAATAGTTATTAATATAATAATTACTAATATTATTTTTGCCAATTTTTTTATTTTCTTTTTTCTTCTTGCCATTATTATCACCTTATTAATTATAACACAAGTTAATATATTTTAAAAATATTATATTCAAAAAAGTTGATATGTGCCATTCGTTAGAAAATTGTGTAATTTTCTATTAATATTCGTTAGAAAAATGTGCAATTATGCATTATTATTCGTTAGAAAAATGTGTAATTTTATTGCTTTTTATTTAAAAATATGGTATTCTTTATATGGAGATATCATATGAAGAGAAAAATATATCAAAAATTATTAGATTGGAAAAATGATAGTAATTATAAGCCTATGGTATTAATAGGAGCTAGACAGGTTGGAAAAACTTATATAATAGAAGAATTTTGTAAAAATGAATTTTCCAGTTATGTTACTGTTAATTTATTTGAAAGAAAAGATATAATAGAATTATATAAGAGTAATATATCATCAGATGAGAAGTTTTTAAAATTAAAAGCTTATATTAATTTAGATATTGAAAAAGAAAATACATGCCTTTTCATTGATGAAATTCAAGAATCTGAAGAACTAGTATCAGAACTTAAATATTTTTGTGAAAAGCATCAAAATGTTAAAATAATTTGTAGTGGATCTTTGCTTGGAATTAAATTTAAAAGATTTTCTAAAGCTTTTCCAGTGGGAAAAATTAAAATGTTAATGTTATATCCGATGGATTTTGAAGAATACCTTATGGCTTTTGATGAAGAATATTTAATTGCTGAAATAAAAGAATGCTATAATAATAATCGGAAAATGCTTGATTCTCTACATGAGAAAGCTTTAAATTATTATCGTTTGTATTTGTGTAGTGGTGGTATGCCAGAGTCTGTAATGGAAATGCTTAAAGCAAAGGGAGATGTTACAAAATATGATAGATTACCTTTATCTAATATAGTTGATGCTTATTTTAAAGATATGACTAAATATGTTACTAGTAGTATAGAAACATTGAAAATAAATAGAATATATGATTCAATACCTAGCCAATTACTTGGAAGTTCTAATAAATTTCAATATTCCAAAATTGATAATAATGCTAGAAGTAGAGATTATGAATTGGCACTAGATTGGCTTGAAGCAAATAATATGGTTTTAAAATCCTTTTTAGTTACTAATCCTCAAGTTCCTCTTAAAGGGTTTGTTAATTATGATTATTTTAAAATATTTTATAATGATGTTGGAATACTTTGTAGTAAACTAGAAATATCACCAAATGATATTATTATAGATAATATCTCATTATATAAAGGTGTATTAGCGGAGTCTTTTGTTGCAGCAGAATTTGTCAATAATAATATTTCTTTATATTATTGGGAAAGCAGTGGTATAGCAGAAGTTGATTTTTTAATATATAATAGTGATGGTATTATTCCTGTTGAAGTAAAAAGTGGAGAAAATACAAAATCTAAAAGTTTAACGGAATATATGAAAAAATATAATCCTAAATATGCTATAAGAGTTTCTACAAAGAATTTTGGTTATGTTAATAATATTAAATCTGTTCCGTTATATGCGGTATTTTGTATTAAGTAAAGGAGAATTAAATTATGTTTGAATACATGGGAGATAGAATTAGTAATGCTATAAAAAATATTCGAGGCATGGGTAAAATTACTGAAGATAATATTTCTGATGCCATGCGCGAAATTAGAATAGCCTTGTTAGAGGCAGATGTTAACTATCAAGTTGTTAAAGAGTTTGTTTCGGATGTAAAAGAAAAAGCTCTAAATGCAGAGGTAGAAAAAAGTTTAAAACCTGATGAAGTTTTCTTAAAAATAGTTAAAGATGAATTAGTATCTTTACTTGGTGGAGATTATGTACCTCTTGAGGTATCAAAAAAACCAACTATTTTAATGCTTGTTGGTCTTCAAGGAAGTGGTAAAACTACAACTGCGGGAAAGCTTGCTAATTATTTAAGGAAAAAACACAATAAAAAACCACTTTTAATTGCAGCAGATATTTATCGTCCTGCCGCAATAGAACAACTTAAAACTATTGGTAAGAGTTTAAATGTTCCCGTATTTAGTGAAGAAAAGTCTGTTGTTGAAATAGTGAGTGATGG
>CALVYM010000052.1 GCA_944372205.1 uncultured Bacilli bacterium | reverse complement strand
GTTTTCTTCTAAAAAAGTTAGAACATATAATAAGCGTTTTGTCAAGAAAAAGCGTATTTATTTGCACAAATTTGACACATCATATAAATATACACTATTCTAACTTAACACTTAAAGACATAGTTTTTAAATCGATTGGTGTACCCGCTTCTATGCTTTGACTAACTACATAACCATAGCCGCTATATTCTAATTTTATACCAACCAAATTACAATAAGTTTTAACATCATTTAAACTCCAATTACTCATATTAGGCATTGTAATATCATTACTATTAGTTACTAAAAACAATCGGCCGTTTTCAAGAACAATTCCTCCCTTTAAAGGATATTGATTAATAATATATTTTCCATTACCAATTACTATTATATTAATTGGAGTGTTTTCTAACATAGTTGTAATATTATTTACATCTTTACTTAAATAATTATCAATATTATATACTTTACTTAAATCATTTTCGTTTGATTCTTCCGTTAGTTTAGCATATTTAGCTATTTCATCAATAGTAGATGTTATAACATCAGCAAATCTAACAGAATTACCTTCAAAATGTCTGGCGGCAACATAAACTATATATTCTGGGTTTTCACTTGGAAAGTAACCAGCAAAAGAACGAATAGTATCATATTCACCTGTCATATAACCTCCAGTTGGTGAGGCAATTTGAGCTGTACCAGTTTTTCCCATTAAACTTACTTGTGATTTACCATATGACTTACCGGTTCCTTCTGTTATTACTTTATGCATCAGTTCATACATTTCTTCAACGGTTGATGAACTATATACATTATTAACTACTTCTCTTTTACCTTCATAAGTTATATTGCCATTACTATCTACTATTTTATCTACTATGTATGGTTTTATTGTATTACCATCATTAGTCATACTAGATAAAGCTTGTAACATTTGAATAGGAGTTACACTTATACCTTGACCAAATGATGCATTAGATAATTCAGATTTATAAACTATCCCTATATCACCAATAACTTCATTAGCTAGTTCAATCCCAGTTTTTTTACCAAAACCTAATTCCGCATAATAATCTGGTAATTTTTTTTCAGCTTCATCAAGCATTCTAAAAGCTAGAATTGTGGCAGCAACATTAGATGAATTAGCAAAACCTAAATCAAATGTTATTTCACCCCAACCGCCTTTTTCGGCATCATTTACTATAGTTTCACTATCAACTTGAATAGAACCAGACATATAGGTCTCATCACCATCATATAAGCCTTCTTCAATGGCTGATGCAAAGGAAAATATTTTCATAACAGATCCTGGTTCATACTGGTAACTTACTAATGGATTCATATAACTAGTTATAGTATTTGTATCATTTGGATCAAAATTAGGATTTGTAGCACTAGCAATAATTGCTCCACTATTAGCATCCATAACTGTAAATATTGCCCATTCAGCATTATAATCATTAGACATCGTATTAATAGCATTTTCAGCTAGTTTTTGAACATCAAAATCAATAGTTAAATATATATCTGAACCATCAACTGCTGGAAATGTATCTTCTGGAGTATTAGGTATTTGATAATTACTTGATGTATATTTTAAATATTTAGTGTAACCATCCATTCCTGATAATTCTTCATCAAAATAGCCTTCAATACCAAGTTCACCAACTAATTTTCCTTCTTCATTTTTCTTAGCATACCCAATTATATAAGAGGCAAATGAAGAATTACGATAATATCTTTTCTTAGAATTGCTTTCAAAACCTATTCCTGGAAGTTCTAATGCTTCAATAGCATTTTTTAAAACTTCAGTTATATCATTACCACCAGGACCTAATTGAGTTTGATATAAATCTTTATTTAAAAGTTCTAATATTCGTTCCTCACTCATACCTAAAAGCGGAGCTAGAGCTTTAGCTGTTCTTTCTTTATCTATTACATGCCTTGGATTATCAGCATCAATTGTTCTTGATTCATCAAGATAGGCAATTACATTATAAGAGTTAACTGTAGTTGCAAGTTTTTCACCATTAACATCAAATATTTCTCCACGACTAGCATAAAGTGTTCTTTCTACTGTGGTAATTGATGAAGCCAAAGATTTTAAATTTATTCCATCTACTTCATCACTTAACACAACATAAGTAAGTTTAACAATTGCTGCTCCAAATAAAAAAGCAACAATTAATATAACAAATTTCGAAATTTTAACAGTTGCTTTTTTCTTCATTCTATTCTCCTTTACTTGAAACTATCTTAATATTATCATTTATATAAGAAAGTCCATATTCTTCAGCTATTTTCTCTATATTTTCCAAACTAGCAAGTTCATCAATTTGCATAGATAGGCTTTGATTAGTTAATTCTTGATCTTCTATATTACTTTTTAATTTTTCTACTTCATTATTTGTTTCACTTAAAAGTGAACTTGTATAAACATTAAACATTGGTATAGCTAGTAGTAAAACTACAAGCAAGCAATACATAAATTTTTCTCCTTTAAGTAATTTCAATTTTTTCTTATTTTTAGACACACTATCATATCCTTTCTATTATTCTTAATTTTGCACTAGCACTTCTTGAATTTTCATCCAGTTCTTTTTTACTTGCTACAATTGGTTTTTTATTAACAAGTTTAATTAGAGGTTTATATTCATCTGGTATAACACGTTCTCCTTTTAACATTTCATCTACTTCACTATATTTTTTAAATATTTGTTTTACTATTCGATCTTCTTTAGAATGAAATGTTATAATGCTCATTCTACCACCCTTTTTAAGTAATTTAATAGCCTTTGGTAAAATATCTTCTAAAACTTTAAGTTCATTATTTACTTCAATCCTTAAAGCTTGAAATATTTTCCTTTCAGGATGATGCTTATAAAAGTAATTAGCTCCAACTGCATCTTTAATAGTATCAACTAAATCCATAGTAGTATTAATTTTACTTTTATTACTAACTATTTTCTTAGCAATAACTCTGCTCATTTTTTCTTCTCCATATTCGAAAAATATTTTCACAAGGTCATTTTCCCTATAAGTATCAATAATCTCTTTAGCGGTAATTCCACTACCACTCATTCTCATATCTAGTGGTCCATCTTGCATAAAGGAAAAACCTCTTTTTGCATCATCTACTTGGGGAGATGAAAAACCCAAATCAAATATAATACCATCAACATATTTAATACCAATACTTTCTAAACACTCTACCATATTAGAAAAATTTGTATTAAATATCTTATAATTAGACCCAATATTTTTTAAGACTTTATCGGAATACTCACAAGCTTCCTTATCTTGATCAAATGATACCAGGCAACCCTTTTTTATTCTTTTTAAAATTTCTTTGCTATCTCCCGCATAGCCTAGGGTGGCATCAACATAAATGCCATCTTCTTTTATATTAAGTGAAGCAATTAATTCATCTTTTAATACACTATAATGCATTATTATCTACCTCAAATAAATGTTCTGCAATACTTTCAAGTTCATCGGCATTTTCTTCCATAAATGAATTAAAGGCATCTTCACTCCATATTTCTAATCGGTCATTCACGCCGATGATAACACATTCTTTAGTTAGACCGGCGTAACTAACCAACGGGGAGGTAATGTTTATTCGACCATTATTATCGAACTTACCAACAGTAGCACCCGAGAAGAAGGATCTAGAAAATGTACGGGCATTTTTTTTAGTGAAAGGTAGAGTATTTAATTTAGCAACTAGTTTTTCCCATTCTTCTTTAGAATAGACATATAAGCATTTTTCAATTCCCCTAGTAACGATAAATTCGCTACCTAATTCATCCCTATATGTACTTGGAATAACTAATCTGCCTTTATCATCGATATTATGATGATATTCACCCAGCAACATAATATCCCCCACTTTCTTCCACAGTTTACCACTGTTCACCAATATAGTACCAAAAATATAAAAAAAAGTAAATATTTATTATTTACTTTTTATCACATTTACATTATTTGACACAGTATATATACTACAATCATTTACACACTTCTATTGACAAGGTCGATAATGTTGATAACTTTTTGGGTGCGGTGCTCTTTTGGGTATGCAAACCTTCGGAGGACCATCATTTCTTGTAAAATAGTATTTTGCTATTTCATTTTCACCAGCTTCACTTGCTACTGTCAAAGTTACACTATTATATGTTGTACTTGTTGTTACTTCTGTTATTTTTACAGAATTATACATATCGAAATAAACATAACATGTATCAGATGTTGATGCTTCTAATAACACTGCATTTGTCTCAGAATCCCATAACAAAGTTGATCCTTTTTCACATCTAGATAAATTTGGATTAAATACATAGTTTTCTCCTGGCCAAGTATTAGAATTAGATTCTTCATATTCTCCACTACCTGGAGCTGTTTCTAACATTAAAGCCAAAGGTCCATTAGAATTTACAAGTCTATCTTTTTTAGAATTTTGATAAACTTGACTATCACTACTTTGTAAAATTAATATTCCTCCGATTACAACTATTAAAATACTAATTAAAACTAATAAATATTTCTTCTTCTTAATTACTTCCCTCTACTTTATCCTATTGTATCATATTTTTTTAAAAAAACTTGCATATAGACAGAATTAGTCTAAAGAAATTTTCGTTTACACAAATTTGACAAATAATATAAATTATGATAAAATATTTATTGTAAAAATAATAAAGCTAAAGGGGATATGAAAAATGAACGATGATTTATTATTCAAACAAGATGGAGACAAACAAGTAGTAGATACTGATTTCTTAGATTTATATATCAAAATGGCCGAAGAAGAAAAAAGCAAACCAAAAGATTATGAATTATCTGATATTATAAACGAAGCTAAAAATTATCCAGATGCACCTGATATGTCTGTATCAAATATTATCGCAGAAGTAAAAAGCACTGATATACCAAAAGATAATTCCGAATTTGATTTAGAATCCATTTTAAAAGAATTTAAAAGTTCAAAAGAAGAAAAAGATGATGATGAATATGCTAAAAAATTTATTTTATGGGTACCAAAGGATACTCCAAAAGAAAAAAAATTAAATACTAAAACACCTGATGAAATAGAATATTTAGAAGATGTTCAAATAACCAATTTAGAACCTGAAATAGAACAAAAAATCATTGATGAAGATGCCGTTTATCAAGAATTAATGAGCATATTTCAAAAAAAAGAGCCTGAAGCTATAAAAGATGATAAACAACAAGCTATTAAAGATTTTAAAAACAGATTAAAAAGATTATGGGAAGAATGCTTTGTTAAAACTCCTAGACCATGGAATAATCCTGACGCAGTTGTTGGAACAGGATTAATTAATATATTTTATTATGATAAAAATAAAATAATTGAACATAGTGATGAAATTATGACATTGCTATCACTTGTAAAAAGCACAACAAATTTAGATGAATTAGGAATTTTAAACGATGGTCAAGAATGGACACAAACCATTCAACCTCGTGAAATACTAATGTCTCTAGGAGATGCTCTAAATACTGTTAAATTTAGAACTTTAGAAGAAAACACAGAAATTATGGCAAATCCAAAATTAAAATAAAAACATTTTTGTGTAACCCACAAGAATGTTTTTTTGTAAAAGATTCTTTTCAATTCTTATATAACACTATATTTTTTTTATGTTTTCTATTGCTCTTAAAACTCCAATTTTACCATATTGGTAAGTAAGAGATCCTTGTAAATATGCTATATATGGTTCTCTTAAAGGCCCATCACAAGAAAGTTCAATTGAAGAACCTTGAGTAAACGAACCACTTGCCATAATTATATCATCATCATATCCTGGCATCGGTGCAGGTATTGGCAAGCTACTTGAATCAATTGCACTCCCCGATTGAACGCCTTGAACAAATTTTATTAAAATATCTTTATCATTAAAAATAATTGATGTTACAATATCTACTTTATCCTCATTCCATTTAGGATTTACTTCATATCCCATTTCTTCAAGAATAAAAGCCGCCAAAATGCCAGTTTTAATGCTTGCAGTAACTACGGATGGAGCCATATATAAACCTTGAAATAAAGATTTATTAAAACCTAAACTTGGTCCAACTTCTTTAGCCTCACCCGCAACATTTAATCTTTCACTACAAAGTCTAATTAAATCCCTTCTTCCAACTATATATCCGCCATTTGAAGCTATACCACCCCCTAAATTTTTAATTAAAGAACCCACACACAAATCAGCACCAACTTCTATAGGTTCTTTAGTACTAACAAATTCACAATAACAATTATCCACCATAATTATTACATCTTGATCAACTTTTCTTATTTCTTTAATTACTTCCTCAAGCATCTCTATACTAATGCTTTTTCTATTGCTATATCCAATTGATCTTTGTATTTCAATAACTTTAACTTTATTTTTCTTTAAATAATCAATTATTTTAGGAATATCAAAAGAATTATTAACTAATTCTATTTCCTCATATTTTATATTAAATGCTTTTAAACTACTAGGATTATCAACTATACCAATAACTGATGCTAAAGTATCATAAGGTCTACCAGTAATTGATAAAAGCAAATCCCCAGGTCTAAGCAAAGCAAATAAAGCTGTACTTATTGCATGTGTTCCTGAAATAAATTGTACTCTAACTAAAGCATCTTCACTTTTAAATATATGTGAATATACTTGCTCTAAAGTATCTCTTCCTAAATCACCATACCCATAGCCGGTGCTTGCATTAAAACATGCCTCACTTACATTACAAAAAGAAAAAGCATCCATTACTTTTTTACTATTAACATATTCTATTTCTTCATATTTTTTAAACATTGGCATTAATTTTTTTTCTATATCATCAATTTTCATATCCACCATCCACTTTAACAACAGCATTATTTATATATTTATTAGTTGCTAAAAAATATACAGTATCAGCAATATCTTCTACTTCACCAAATTTCTTAAGTAATATTTTTTCTTCTTCCTGTTTTTTAAATTCAGAAAATATATCTTTATTCATATCAGTATTAATCCAACCAGGACAAATACAATTAACCCTAATATTCGGTGCTAAAAATTTTGCAAAATCATGAGTTAAAGCTATCACCCCAGCTTTTGAAGCATCATAATCTACTGATTCAATAAAACCTCCAAAAGCATTATTACTAGATATATTTATAATACTTCCTTTATTCATTAATTTAATTCCATATTTACATATTAAAAAAGTCCCTAACAAATTAACTTTTATAACCTCCATAAAACTATCAGCAGTTTTACTATCTATTTCTTCATCTTTACAAATACCCGCATTATTAACAATACAATCAAGATATCCTAATTTAATTTTAATTTCATTAAATAAATTAATTACTTCATTTTCCAAACTAACATCACACTTAACCACCAAACAAGTAATATTATATTTATTTTCTAAATAATTTCTAAATTCATCTATTTCTCTATAATCACTCTTATTATAAACAACTACTACATTATGCTTTAAACTTGCAAATTTTAAAGCAATAGCCTTCCCTATTCCTCTTGATGCTCCAGTAACTAACACATTCATAATATCCCTTCTTTCTTAAAGATTTTATCATTAAAACAACTATATATCAAGCCGTTTTTGGCTTTATTTTAATGGTTTTCGAGCATTTTCGACAAACCCTGAGTTTATTCGACAAAATCCGACAAAACTTTCACTAGACAAACTAAATAGTGTTGTGGTAGCATAATGAATTAAGAAGCAATCACTTCTTAGAAAAGAGGCCAACTATGAATAGAGAAGAATTAAAAAACTTACTTATTGATCAAATATTTAAATATGTATTTATGCATGAAGAAATTGCTGGGGAGTTTATTAAAGCATTCAGTGATTATTTGCATCTTGATTGGAAGTATAAATCAGTAAAGTGTGATCCGCAGTATCCTATACCTGCAAATAATATCCACCTCAAAGATTTTTATTCCGATTTAATAGTCACATTAAAAAATGGTGATACTGTTTTACTAGAAGCTTATAGCAAATGGGGACACTCTGAATATATTAAGAGTCAAGCTTATCAAGATAGATCATCATCTAATCAATTTGAAAAAGGAGAGAAATATAATAATCCTAAAATGGTAGCTTTAATAAATATAGTAAGAGGTAATTATCAGGGAGGAGAAATACTAGATGAATATAAGATTGTAAGTTTAAGAACTAAAGATGCACCATTTGCTAAAACAAATAATAAACCATTTTTTGTGATAGCTGTTGACAATATTAAGAAAATTAATTATAATGAAGATGAAAGGTTTTTACAGATAGTGGACTTACTTAGTAGTGAGAGCATGGAAGAATTAAAACAAAAAGCTAAAAAAAGGAAAGGAGACAAATTTATGGCAAGTGTAGTAAATTATGCTGATAAGTATTTAAAAGATGAATTTTACAATGG
>CALVYM010000051.1 GCA_944372205.1 uncultured Bacilli bacterium | reverse complement strand
TCAGTAGGTTGGGAGTTCGACTCTCTCTGTCGGCACCATTTGGGGAGATAGCGAAGTGGTCAAACGCGGCAGACTGTAATCTTAAAAAGATTTAAAATTTGCACCCTTAGTTGGAAACAATTAAGGTGGACATCGCTAATTCGGGGAAAACTAAGTAAACAATAGTTTATATGTCAATCCCGAGCTAGGTTAAATAACCGAGTGTAGAGACTTTATACGATGAACCTAAGTTCTTATGAATAAGGTTAAGAGAAAGTCCAGACTACAAACACATGGTGGTAGTGAAAACTATAGTGGTAAAGAAATCTGTTCCTTCGGGTTCTGTGGTTCAAATCCACATCTCCCCACCATTTTTATTGCCTCGTAGCCAAGTGGTAAGGCATCAGACTTTGACTCTGACATTCCGCTGGTTCGAACCCAGCCGAGGCAGCCATTTATTTTTTTATATATTGGTTCGTTAGCTCAGTAGGTAGAGCATTTGACTTTTAATCAAAGGGTCTTGGGTTCGAATCCCAAACGAGCCACCATTATAAGCAATAAATCCCGTATTTTCGGGTTTTTTATTGTCTAAATTTATCATGTTTTCTATATTATTTATATATTTTGGAGTAAAAACGGAGTAAAAATTACTCCGTTTTTATAGTTTCTTTTATTTTAAAATATTTTTTAAATATTTAATTGCCTTTGTTGTTAATAATTTAATATTTTTATTATTTAAAATAGTATTTTTGTGATATTTATTTAGTAGTCTTTTAACTGATATACTTCGCATTTGATCTAATAAAGCAATGGAATCAGTTTGGTCTATATATACAAGATTTTGATATTTGAGTTCTAAATAATTTCTTGAATTAAAATCTTTAATGGTTTTAAAATGCTTTACTTTAGGACTAGTAAGTGGTATACAAAACACCATGTTATTTATTCCGGGTATTTTAAATATAATTCCTAAATGAATATTATTAATTTCTGAACCTTTATTACCACTAAAATCAATATTATATATCTCTCCATTTACCATACAAACCTCCTGATATACAAATAGGAAACCCTATATAGTAGAGTTTCCTATAACAAGAATAGACTAATATGTTCCTCGAAATTAATCTTCACAACGCTATTCATCGATGAAATTATTTGGTTGACTAATATGTTCCTCGAAATTAATCTTCTCAATGCAACCAATTATATAATTTCCATGTGAATTTAATATACCACACTTTTGTTAGAAAGTCAACACTTTCTAATTTATTATATGCAATTTGAATAAATTAATACATTATTTTTGTTGCACATTTTATTAAATTATGTAATAATATTTACGAGGTGGAAAAAATGGCAAAAGAAGAAAGAAATTATACTAAAAACTTTAAACAATTAAATATGTATAGTTACATAATTATGGTTTTACTCCTTGTTGCAATAATTCTTGGTTTTGTTAATGCTTGTAGTAAAAAAGATAATAATAGTGATTATGATGTATCAATGATGCATACTGTTGGAGTTGCAGATGTTCTAGATATGTTTGATGATACTGATAGTACTTATGTCCTTTATATAGGTCGCGAAACATGTACGGTATGTCATGAATTATTGCCAACATTGCAAGAAGCACAAATTAATAATAATTATATAACGCAAGTATTAGATATTTCTGAAGTTAATCGAAGTGGAGCAAATTGGAAAGAACTTGTAGAACTTCTAGATATGGAAACTACGACAACAGTTGATGAAGCAGGAGTTGGTGAAGAAGTAACTGATACATTTGGAAATTTCATTAATGACTATGGCTTTACTCCATGTGTGATAATTATCCAAGATGGCAAGCAAGCTGGAGGTTTCTTTGGTAGTTATTCGTTAACAGCTTTTGAAGATTGGTTAGATAATTTTGGTATTTAAAAAGGAAAAATTAATTTCCTTTTTTCAATCTTCAAAATCTTCAATTTCCGTTTTAGTTTTATGCGGTTCATCAAAATATAGGTTAGGGTAGTTTTGTTGTCTTAATACTTCATAAACCATAATAGCTACAGTATTTGATAAATTTAGAGATCTAACATTATTACTCATAGGTAGTCTTATGCAATTATTAATGTGTGGTTTTAAAATGTTTTTAGGTATTCCTGTTGATTCTTTACCAAATACTAAGTAAATATTTTCATCTTTACTAAAATCAAATTTATTCGGAGGTTTATGTCCATATCTAGTTAAAAAATAAAATTTACCACTCTTATTTTTACTTAAAAAATCATCATAATTTTCATAAACAAACCATTTTAATTTATCAATATAATTAACACCACTACGAATTAAATGTTTATCATCTATGGAAAAACCTAATGGTTTAATTAAGTGTAAAGTGGCATTAGTAGCAACACAAGTCCGCATTATATTACCGGTATTTTGAGGAATTTCCGGTTCAAATAAAACTACATTTATCATAATTACTCCTTTAAAAAAAGGCCTTTATTGACCTTCATATTCATATATATCTAATAACTTTTGTAAGTCTCCTGAATTAATCATATTATCATCTTCTCTTTCAACGACATATACAAGTTCACCATCTTGATAATATAAAATTGTTGGTATCTTATCTATTTCATCAGTATTAAATGCATTATTAATTCTTGTAATATAATTATCTTGATCCATAATATCTAATACATTTAAATAATAAAATACATCATTTAATCCATAATCATCAATTATATCTTTTATACTTACTTCAAGAGCATATGTCTCAGCATCTCCCGTATAAGTAATTAATACAAAATAACCACTTTGAGTTGCATCAGCAAGTATTTGACTTACTTCATCTAAATTTTTAATTTCTAAACTAACAGTATCAGTTGTCAGTAAATAACTATTAGTTATTTGCTCTTCCTTTCTTACTTGATTAACACGATATATGTAAAGTGCAATAAGTATTACAGCAAGTACTACTCCAATAATAATGTAAATTGTTTTCGGAGTAATCGTTTGAGTTGCATTTTTTACTTCTTTTGTTTCATTTGTTGTTTTTTTATCAGCCATTTTATAACCTACCTTCCACTAATATATTATCATAAATTTTCAAAATTTAATAGTATTTTTTATTCTTCTTCCTCATTTTTTTCTAATTTTACTAAAACTTCTCTAGGTTTTGATCCATTTTGTGGACCAACAATACCACGCGATTCTAATAAATCCATTAATCTAGCAGCTCTATTATATCCAAATCTAAATCTTCTTTGAATTAAAGAAGCACTGATTTTTCCTGTTTGAATGGCAAATTCTACCACCTCATTATAAGCGGCATCATCTTCACCTGCATAAGAGTTGGTTGAACCACTAGAAGTATTAGTACTTACATTTTCAAACTCTTCATTATATTTGACAGTTGCTTGACTCTTACAATAATCAATCAATCTTTTTATTTCATCATCATTGATAAAACATCCTTGAATTCTAGTTGGAGCGCTATCTCCCATAGGAAAATATAACATATCACCTTTACCAAGCAGTTTTTCAGCACCAGGTTGATCAAGTATAGTCCGTGAATCTATTTGACTAGAAACCGCAAATGAGATACGCGATGGAATATTATTTTTAATTAAACCTGTAATAACATCAGTTGATGGTCTTTGGGTTGCAACGATTAAATGAATCCCAGCAGCTCTAGCAAGTTGGGTAATTCTTGTAATAGAATCTTCCACTTCTTTAGAGGCAACAAGCATTAAATCCGCAAGTTCATCAATGATTACCACAATGTATGGCATCTTCGCTTTTCTTTCTTCCGGATGTTTTTTATTTTCCTTATCAATCATTTCATTATATCCAGAAATATTTTTAACTTCGCATTCACTAAACAAAGTAAATCTTTTATCCATTTCTGATACTACTTGTTGGAGTGTTAAACTTGCTTTTTTAGGATCACTTACCACTGGACATAGTAGGTGAGGAATACCATTATAATTAGTAAGTTCTACTTTTTTCGGGTCAACTAATACCAGTTTTACTTCGTTTGGTTTATAACGCATTAGAATTGATGCAATAATTCCATTAATACATACTGATTTACCAGATCCAGTAGAACCTGCAACAAGTAAGTGAGGCATCTTAGTTAAATCCATAACTTTTGGTGTACCCATAATATCTTTGCCTAATGCCGCACAGATTTTAGCATCACTTTTTAAATTTTGTGGAGATTCTAATACTTCTCTTAAAGTAACGCTACTAATTGTAGGATTAGGAATTTCTACCCCAATAGTACTTTTACCAGGAATTGGTGCTTGAATAATAACATCTTTCGCCGCCAAGGCTAGGGCTATTTCTTTATTGATATTTACAATTCTACTTACCTTCGTACCCGCCGGAACAGTAAGCTCATATTCCGTAACTGCAGGTCCAATATGTATTTCCACAACTTTAGCATTTACTCCAAAATCTCTAAGTACTCTTTCAAGTATTTCTTTATTTGATTTAGTAAACTCTGTAGAATTAACCTTTTTTTGTTTTATAGGATCAAATATCTCATTAAATTTAGGAAGAGTATATACTTCATTTTCATAAACATTTTCTTGTCTTTTTTTAGGCTCCAAAGACTCCTGCTCAATTGGTTTTTGTTTTAATTCATCCATACTTGTAATAACAATTTTATCTTGTTTCGGCTCTTCTTTTACTACTTCATTACTATTTGTAGTTATTACTTCATCATTATTAATTTCTTTTTTCTCTTTTTTCTTATGCTTAAATATTTTAAATAATTTAGAAAATATATTTGATAAGTTAACATTAAATGTTAACACTGCCGCAAAAATGCCAATGATAACTAATATGACAATTGTTCCAGTTTTACCAAATAAACTATATAAAAGTGTAATAAATGTTGCTCCAATAAAGCCACCACCAATTACTACAGAAGTTGTTCCACTGGTCTCTAAGGCATTATTTGCAGTAATACTAGAAATTCTTTCCATAAAATTATCATATGTGGCTTTAAATATATCTGAAGGATTATTTGCAAAATTCAAAAATTCAAAATGACTAGCAACTAAAATTATAATAAATATTAAATAAAGACCAATCAATTTTCCACTACTAAATTTAGGCATCTTTCTTTTATATAACATATATATACCTAAAATTATTGTAAATATTAAAACAACTATCCACCAAGCTCCTGCTAGAAACATAGCAAATTTTTTTAGTAGTGCACCAACAAAACCAAAACCAAAGCCAATTATACCTATTAATATTAGAATAAGCCCAATAAGTTCCACACTATAACTACTTGTGACACTACTTTCTTTTGATTTCTTTTTCTTTGCCATTTTATCACCCTAATTAATTATACCTTAATATTACTAATTTTTCAATTTATTTAAGTAGTTCACCCATACTACTTTTTTAAAAGTTCATAGTATAATGTAGGGAGGAAATAAAAATGTTATTTGATGATAATTTAGGATTTATGGCTTATAATTTATATCCAAATATGATGAATAATAAAAATACAACTAATAGTAATGACTTAGTTTCAGTTGATGAAGGTTTTTTTAGAGGAAATATGTTCAAAAACGAATATAAACCTTATAAAAATTATACTTATAAAAAAATAGTGCCCAAAACTAAAAAAGAAGAATTATTATTAGAAATAATGGAATTATCTTTTGCTATTAATGATTTAAATTTATATTTAGATTTATATCCTACAGATAAGGAAATGTTAGAAAAATTTAACAAATTAGTAGAAATATCATGTCAAAAAGAAATCGAATATGTTAAAGCATATGGCCCTCTTGAAGTTATTGATAGCAATTCCAAAACTAATTTTGATTGGATAAAAAATCCATGGCCTTGGGAAAGAGAGGATGATACAAAATATGTTTAAGTATGTAAAACATTTAGCATATCCAGTAAATATTACTAAAAAGGATTTAAAAATGGCTAAATTAATAGTTACTCAATTTGGTGGTCCCGCCGGAGAACTTGGAGCATGTCTTAGATATTTTTCTCAAAAATTTACTATGCCAGATGAAATGGGAAGAGCACTGCTTAATGATATAGCTACTGAAGAAATGGGACATATGGAAATGGTTTCTACAATGGTTTATCAACTTATGAAAAATGCTACAATTGATGAAATTAAAGCGGCTGGTTTAGAACAATATTATACGGAACATAATAAAGGAGTATATCCACAAGATGCCAATGGAGTACCATTTGATGCTAAAACTTTTGCAGTAACTGCTGATCCTCTTACAGATTTATCAGAAGATATGGCAGCAGAACAAAAAGCCAGAAGTGCTTATGAAAACTTAATAGATTTGGCAACAGATCCAGCAGTAATAGAACCACTTTTATTTTTACGTCAAAGAGAAGTTGTACATTTTAATAGGTTTAAGGCATTATATGATTATTATGAAAAATTAGGTTATTAAATCAAGTGTAAAAGCTTGATTTTTTTAAATATTATAAAATATGTTAAAAAATGTTGAAAATGAAGCTAAAAAAGCAAGTACTTTAAAAGTATAAAGAGAACTTAATAATGAAATTTTACTAATTTTTAAAATTGAAGCACTTTTTGTTAATTTTTTTGAAAATTTAGTCATTTTTTTGCAAAAAACGACTTTAATTTTAAAAATTAGTCATTTGCATTATATAAATATTTATGCTAGCATAAGTAAATCACAACAAAAAAAGGATGGTGAAATCATGGATTATTTAAATAATATTGAAGAATTAATTATTGAAAATGAAGCTAGAAAAAAAGCAAGTACTTTAAAAGATAACTCAAATACATTACTTACTTATTGGAATATAGGTAAGCTTATAGTTGAAGCTCAAGGTGGAGTGAAAAGAGCTAAGTATGGGGATAATCTAATTAATGAATGGGGTAGAAAATTAAGCTTAAAATATGGGAGGGGATATGATAGTTCATATCTTGCTAAAATGCGGTTGTTTTACTTAAATTTTCCAATTTTGGATTCAGTGAGTCCAAAATTAACATGGACTCATTATCGTTATATTTTACCAATAAAAAATGAAAATGAAAGGAACTACTATATTAATTTAGTTATTCTAAATAATCTATCAGTACGAGAGTTAAGAAAAGAAATTAAAAATAAGGCCTTTGATAGATTATCTTATGCAGATAAAAACAATATTGAAATTATTAGTGATACTAATAACACTACACTTTCAATTAAAGATATGATAAAAGACCCTATTATTTTAAAATCAGATAAAACAATAAATAAAATAGATGAACAAGCAATTCATAAATATATCATATCTTTACTTGAAGATAAATTCTTAGAATTAGGAACTGGTTTTGCGTTAATTGGTCATGAATATAAAATACATATAGATAATAAGACATATAAAATAGATTTGTTGTTTTTCAATGTTAAACTTAATGCATATGTAGTAGTAGAAGTTAAAATAAGAAAAGTAAAACATACAGATATAGGACAATTAAATTTTTATGTGAATTTTGTAGAAGATAATATAAAAGAAGTTAGTAATAATAAAACAATAGGATTATTAATAGTTAAAGAAAATGATAAATATATTATTAAATATACTACAAGTGATGATATTTTAGTTACTACTTATGCACTAAATTAAATGGAGGGATTATGAATTATTTAAAAAATATAGAAGAATTAATCGTTGAAAATGAAGCTAGAAAAAAAGCAAATGCTTTAAGAGATAACTCTAGTACTTTACTTACTTATTGGAATATAGGTAAACTTATAGTTGAAGCACAAGGTGGTGTGAAAAGAGCTAAGTATGGAGATAACTTAATTAGTGAATGGGGAAGGAAATTAATTGAAAAATATGGTAAGGGATATAATAAGAGTAATCTATCCAGAGCACGAACATTTTATTTATATTTTCCAATTGTTGCCGCAGTGCGGCAACAATTAACTTGGACTCATTATAGATTGATTTTGCCGTTAAAAAACGAAAACGAAAGAAACTACTATATCAATCTAGTAATACTAAATAATTTATCTTCTAGAGAATTACAAAGAGAAATAAAAAACAAAGCTTTTGATAGATTATCTTATGCTGATAAAGAACATATTGAAATTATTAGTGATACTAATAATACTACACTTTCAATTAAAGATATGATAAAAGACCCGATTATTTTAAAATCAGATAATACAATAAATAAAATAGATGAAAAAGCAATTCATAAATATATCATATCTTTACTTGAAGATAAATTTTTAGAATTAGGAACTGGTTTTGCGTTAATTGGTCATGAATATAAAATACATTTGGATAATAAGACTTATAAAATCGATTTGTTATTTTTTAACTATTTAATAAATGCTTTTGTAGTAGTTGAAGTTAAAATAAGAGAACTCAAACACTATGATATATCTCAATTAGAGTTTTATGTAAATTATGTAGATAAAAACATAAAAAGAAATGTTCATAATAAA
>CALVYM010000050.1 GCA_944372205.1 uncultured Bacilli bacterium | reverse complement strand
CGGATTTAGAACCTATTTTAAAAGAAACATATGGTATAATTATTTATCAAGAACAAATTATAGCTATACTTACTAAATTCGCAGGATACTCTCTAGCTTCAGCTGATATTGTAAGAAGAGCCATATCGAAGAAAAAAGAAGATGTTTTAAAAGCCGAAAAAGAAAAGTTTATTGCATCATCAAAAAAACGCGGCTATAACCAAAATATAGCAGAAGAAATATATAACTTAATAGTTAAATTTGCCAGCTACGGATTTAATAAATCTCATTCTGTTGCTTATGCTCACATTTGTTATGAACTTGCTTATTTGAAATGCTTTTATCCAATGTATTTTATTGTTGAAGATTTAAATAATTCTGTTGATACTACTAAAAACACTTATTATTTTTCTTATTTAAAAAGAAATGGTATACATTTATATAAACCAAGTATTAATAATATTTATGATAATTATTATATAGAAGATAACATGCTTATAATGCCTCTTTGGGTTATTAAAAATATAAGTAAAGATATATCTAAAAAAATTATAGAAAATAGATCAAATGGTTATAGTGATATTTTTGATTTTGCCATTAAAAATAAAGATTATTTAACCCGCGACTTAATAAAAATCTTAATTAGAGCAGGAGCTTTAGATGAATTTAATTTAACCCGTCAAACTTTAATTAATAATCTAGATAATATCTTTAATTATATGAGCCTTGCCAGTGATGATTATATTCCTGAAAAACCATTATTAGTTGAGTATCCGGAATACTCTAAAGATATTTTAATGACTGATGAAGTGAGTAGTTATGGCTTTTATATTACTAATCATCCTACAAGTATTTATCAAGGTAATAAATATATGAAAATGGCTAATATAAATAAATATTTATTTAAAAATATAACCTGTGTTGTATTAATAGATAAAATAAGAACAATTAAAACTAAAAATAATGAAGATATGGCCTTTTTTGTAGGTAGTGATGAAACAGGCTTTAATAACTTTACCGTATTTCCAAATATTTATCAAACATTTAAAGAAATCAAAGAAAAAGATTTAGTAATAGTTAATGGTAAAGTTACAAAGAGGTTTGACAAATCTCAGATTATAGTTAATAATATAAAGAGGGTGGTATAATGAGTTCAGAATTAAAAAGATTTTTTGATAGCATTAGTTTTTCTGGTGATGGTTTTACTGATGCTACTTTAGATAAAGTAGTTTTAAAGAAAAAAGATGAAAAATTTATAGTTTATATAAAAAATAAAGATGTAATTGATATCAGTAATGTCAATCAATTATTTTGGTGTGCTAGTAATGGCATTAATGGTGAAAAGCCTTGTGATATTGTATTAATTTATGAAAATATTACATTTGAAGATATTAAAAAATATTTAGATTATTTAATTGATGAGATAATTATTCGTAGACCATCGATGATTGGTATTAAATCAAGTGAAATAGAAATAAATAAAGATACTTTATATTTTCAAGTGTTAAATGAATTTGAACGCAGTGGTCTACTTCAAGAATCATTATCTTTAATAAATAATTTAAAAAGATATGGTTTAGGAAAGTACAATTTAGATATTTTAATTAGAGAAGATTTAAGAGAAACTATTAGAGAAGAAATTAAACATGATAAAGATACAATAATTAAGAAAGAAGATTCACCAATTATTATGGGGCGTCATATGGATGGGGCAATAACTGCTCTTAATAATATTTTAGGTGAAGTTCGTAATATCATTGTAGAAGTTTATGTTTTTGGTAAAGAAGTTGTGGAAAGACAAGGTAAAAAAGGTCCAATATATATTATGAATCTTAAAATTAGTGATAAGACTGATAGTTATCTTATGAAAATTGTTAAGTTTAACGAAGAAGAATTTGAACCATTAAATAAAAAAATCAAAGAAGGTAATTGGTACCGGATTCATGGTAACATGGAAATGGATGCCTATTTAAAACAAATGGTTTTAAATGCTAAAAATATTGAGGAAATTCCAAGTAAAGATATTAAGGTTGTAGATGATGAAGAAGAAAAAAGAGTAGAATTACATGCTCATACGATGATGAGTGCAATGGATTCGGTAATTGATGCTAGCTCTTTAGTTAAATTTGCTCATAAACTTGGCCATAAAGCAGTTGCTATAACTGATCATAATTGTTTGCAAGCTTATCCTGATGTTTATAATACTGTAGCTAAATTAAATAAAGGTAAAGAGGAAAAAGATAAATTTAAAGCTTTATATGGAGCAGAACTTAATGTTGTAGATATTGAAGCTAATATTGTATTTAATAATAAAGAATATAATTTATTTGATCAAGAATATGTTGTATTTGATACGGAAACAACAGGTTTAAATAGTGGAATTGATCAAATGATTGAAATTGGAGCAGTAAAGGTTAAAAATGATGAGATCATCGAACGATTTGATGAACTTATTGCTTGCAATCATCCTCTACCAAATATCATAACTGAACTTACTAATATAACTGATGAAATGCTTAAGGGTAAAGATAGTGAAGAATTTGTTACTAAAAAATTCTTAGAGTTTGTGGGAGACCTTCCAATGGTTGCTCATAATGCTCAATTTGATATCGCTTTTCTATCTAGTGCCATGAAAAAATATAATCTTGGTGAATTTAAAAATACAGTTATTGATACTATGGGTATGGCTCGTAATATCTATCCAGAATGGCGTAATCATAAACTTTCCACTTTAGTTAAGAACTTAAATGTGGAATGGGATGAAGATAAACACCATCGAGCTGATTACGACTGTGAAGGAACTAGTAAATGTTTTTATCAAATGTTATATAATTTAAAAAGAGAAAATGTTAATACAACTATAGATCTTGAAAATCTAGCTGATAAAGAAAATGCAATTAAATTTGCTAGACCTTTTCATTTAACAGTAATTGCTAAAAATAAAGTTGGTTTAAAAAACTTATTTAAAATTATTAGTTTAGCTAATACTAAATATTTATTTAAAGGAAAAGATGCTAAAATTCCAAGGACTGATCTTATCAGTATGCAAGAAGGTCTTCTTATTGGTAGTGGTTGTATCAATGGTGAAATTTTTGAAAAAGGTACTCACATGAGTGATGATGAATTAGTTGATGCAATGAACTTTTATGATTATATCGAAGTCCAACCGGCATCCAGCTGTTCCCATTTAATTGGTCCTGATAAAAAATTTCATAACATTTTAGAATACAATGGTTATATCTCAAGACTAGTGAAAACCGCCAAAAGGATGGGTAAGTTAGTAGTAGCTACTGGAGATGTTCACAATTTACGCGAAGAAGATTTAATTTATCGTAAAATTATTGTTCATCAAAAAACTAATGGTAAAATACATCCATTAAATAGAAGTGATATAAAACTACCTAATATGTATTTTTTAACAACTTCTGAAATGCTTGAGGCATTTTCCTTCTTAGATGAAGATTTAAGACGCGAAATAGTAGTGACTAATCCGAGTATTATTGCTGATATGTGTGAAGAACTTGAAATCATTCATGATAAATTATATACCCCAATATTAGAAAATTCAGCAGAAACGACTAAAGAAATGGTTTATAATAAAGCTCATGAAATATATGGTAATCCACTTCCTAAAAATATTGAAGAGAGACTCGAAGCTGAACTTTCTGGTATCATCGGTGGTGGTTTTGATGTAATTTATTTAATTGCAGAAAAATTAGTTAAGAAGAGTAATGCTGATGGTTATTTTGTAGGATCTCGTGGTTCTGTTGGTTCATCACTTGTTGCCACCATGATGGGAATAACTGAGGTTAATGGTCTACCTCCGCATTATGTTTGTCCAAAATGTAGAAAATCTTATTTTGAAGATGAAGAAGGACACCCTCTAACAGATCATTATGATTCCGGTTATGATATGCCTGATAGAATTTGTGAATGTGGGGAAAAACTAAAAAAAGAAGGCCAAGATATGCCATTTGCCACATTCCTAGGTTTTAAAGCCGAAAAAGTTCCTGATATCGATTTAAATTTCTCCGGTGATAATCAAGCTGATGCTCATAATTATGTAAAAGTCTTATTCGGTGAAGACCATGCTTATCGAGCTGGTACTATATCAACAGTTGCAGATAAAACCGCTTATGGGTATGTAAAAGGCTATTGTGAAGATTTAGGCATCATTATGAATAGTGTAGAAACTGAGCGTATTGCTCTTGGTTGTACCGGTGTTAAGAGAACTACTGGTCAACATCCTGGAGGAATTATTGTTATTCCTCAATACATGGATGTCTTTGATTTTACACCTTATCAATATCCTGCAGATGAACCAGACTCTACTTGGTATACAACCCATTTTGATTTCCATGCTATCCATGACAATGTCTTAAAATTAGATATTCTTGGTCACGATGATCCAACTATGCTTCGGTATCTAGGTGATACAACAAAAGTAAATATTATAGACATTCCTTTTGATGATAAAAATGTCATTAGTTTATTTACATCCCCTAAAGCTCTAGGTGTTACTGAAGATGAAATTTTATGTAAAACTGGTACTTTAGGGATACCAGAATTTGGTACAAATTTTGCTATAAACATGCTTCTTGAAATTAAACCAACTCACTTCGCCGATTTAGTAAAGATTGCTGGTCTTGCCCACGGTACTAATGTTTGGCAAGGTAATGTGCGAGAATTGATTGTTAATAAGGTTGCCTCATTTAGTGAAGTTGTTGGATGCCGTGATGATATCATGGTTAGTTTAATGAATTATGGTATGGAACCATCTGCTGCTTTTAAAATAAGTGAATTTGTTCGTAAAGGAAAACCTAAAAAAGAACCAGATAACTGGATTTTACTAGCTAATCAAATGCGTGAATATAGTGTACCGGAATGGTTTATAGAGTGTTGTCGTAAGATAGAATATATGTTTCCCAAAGCTCATGCTTGTGCCTATGTTATGATGGCTTATCGAGTTGCTTGGTTTAAAGTATATTATCCACTTTATTATTATTCGGCATTCTTCTCAATAAGAAGAAGTGATTTTGATGTATCTGCTATGCTTGGTGGTTATGATGGCATAAAAAGACGCCTTGCAGAAATTAAAGAAAAAGGTTTTTCAGCAACTGCCAAAGAAAGTGCTGTTGGTGATACCCTAGCAGTAGCCCTAGAAATGCTTGCCAGAGGATTTCATTTTGAAAATATCGATATTGAAAAGTCTTTAGCTAAAACATTTTATATTGATGAAGAAAATAAAGCTTTATATCTACCATTTATGGCAGTTGATGGTTTGGGTGAGTCTGTTGCCAATAAAATAATTGAAGAGCGAAGTAAAAAGCCATTTTATTGTGTTGAAGATTTTCAAATGCGTGGTAAAGTAAATCAAACAACAATTAATGCCTTAAGAGAACTAGGTGTATTTAAAGGTATGCCGGAATCTGCTCAATTAAGCTTGTTTTAAAACTGGATTTTTCCAGTTTTTTATATAATAGGTAGTCTCTTTTTTAAAAAAGTATTGACACAGTTTACTATATTTAATTTACAAGGAGAATATTTGGTATAGCCATTATTTTAAAAGGATATAAATTTAGATTATATCCAAGCGATGGGGTAGCAATTATCCGAAGTTGGTCTATTGAGAGTCTAAAGACTATGAAGCAGAAATGTCTTGTAGTGATACAAAGATAGTCAAACTTATTTGATTTTTTTCTTTACAAAGAAACTTTAATAAATTATAATAAGTTTGGTGATGTAATATGAATAGTTATTTAAAAAAGGTTATTGAAAATAAAAATTGGGGTTTACTTGATATTTTAATAAATAATAGTTTAGTTGATAAAAGTGTGTTATTAGAATTATCTTGTGAAGATATATATAATATTGTTAAAAATATTCCTAATTTAAGAAGTACTGAATTAGATAATAAAATACTTAAATGGGGTAGTAGTAGATTAATTTATCAATATTCTTTAGATATAGCTTCAGAAAATGAATTATTTAAACAAGAACTTATAAAAAGAGGAGAAATAGAATATATATTTAATTACGCCAAATACGTAATAAAATCTCATGATATAGATATTTATAATGCCTTATTTAAAGGTGAAGTTCCTAATTATAGTTATTTGTATGATTATGTAGCTCTTGATAATGCTCCCCTAGAGGAAATAATAAACCTAGCAATAAATAATTATAGTTATGATTTAATAGAATATTTAAAATTAGAAAAAATAAAAGATTATCCAGATTTAATTAAAAAATTATTTATGAGATTAACTAATCAAGAAATAATAGAATTAATTATATATTTAGATAATGCCTTATTTAATTTTAAAGATACTTATTTATTAAATTATAGAAATGATATTGCTTTATTAGCCAATAAATTAAGTTATATTGAACTTTATTATTTATTAACTAATTTAAATATGATTCAAATAATAGATTTAATTAATCCATTATTAAAGGAAAAAGAAAAAGGTATAGAAACTATGGATTTGGATGAATTATTTGAAACATTAACTTTTTTAAATAAAGTAAATGATTTATTAACTATAGATAAATATAACTATGTATTTGCTAAATTATTTGATAATGGCCTTGTAAGAACAAGAAATTTAAGAAGGGATAAAAGTGCAAGTATTTGATTGGACAAATAAAATAAATAAAAATGAATTAAAAGAAGTAATAAATGCTTTAAATAATGATAAATTAATAGTATTTCCAACTGAAACTGTTTATGGAATCGGAGGAAATGCCCTAAAATTAGATGTAGTAGATAAAATATATCAAGCTAAAAATAGAGATTATTCTAAACCTTTTACCTTAATGGTAAATAATATATCTAAAATTAAAGATATTGCATATGTAAGTGTTTATGAAGAAAAAATAATTAATAATTTTATGCCCGGACCAATAACTTTAATTTTAAAAAAGAAGGATTGTATTAGTAACTTAGTTACATCTGGTAAAGATACTGTTGGAATAAGAATACCAAATCACGATGTATCTTTAAGTATTTTAAATAGTATTAATTATCCCTTAGCAACATCTAGTGCTAATATATCTGGTAGAGTTAATAATAGTAATATAGATGATATTATAAATGATTTAAAAGATTATGTTGCTATATTTATTAAAGGAAATATTAGTAATAATTTATTAGCATCAACAGTTGTAGAAATAAAAACAAATAAAGTAAATATATTGCGAGAAGGAATTATTAGTAAAGAGAATATAGAAAGGATTTTATGATAAAATTTAAAAAAATTATAAATACAGTTATAGTATTTATTCTTTTAATGTTTTTAATATGCTTTTTATTTAGCATTTATAAATTAATAGTTGGTGATATAGCCATTAATGAATTATTAAGTGAAACAGGTCTTTACTTTTTATATACAATTGGTTATGGAGCTCTAGAAGGTGATGCAATCATTCAAAATATACTTGCCATGATTGGCATTATATCACTAGCTTTAATGACAACTTTTCTTACTATCAATCTTTTCTGGAGACTTGATGATGTTAAATTTAATAAAGAAATATTTATTGATTCTAATGATATTAAAATGTCATTTAAAAACAAAGGTAAAGCTATTTGTGATATGAAAGCTACTTTTGTTTTATATGATAATAACTATTCAATGAATATCTTAGAACCTCAAGAATACTATATGCCCATAATGCTTAAAAATTCTTTGTGGAATTTAACCCTTTCTTTAAATGAAACATTTTGGTATAAAGCTATTTATAGTTTACTTACATCAAGTGATAAATTATTGTATTGTATTTTTTCTTTTGTCGATACTAAAAGTGGTCAAGAAAGTATTAAGGTTGAACAAATAACAAAAGATAATTTAAACATAAGTTATGATGAATTTATTAAACCTATAATTTTAAAAAGTGAGTATTTATTAAAGATTGAAAATGGTGGTAAATTAAGTATAGATGAAAGTACATTTTATTCTTTTAAAAAGAAAGATAATAATGATTCATTTGTAATGATGTATTATAATTTTCATAATAATTATCTTAATTTAGAAAAATATAATAAAGATACAACTTATATAGAACTTGATATTAATACCAGTGATAACATATTACTTAATTTTGAAATAAAACTAAAAAATGGTAATAATTTATCTAAAGAATTATTATTAAATAATAAAAAAATAAAAATTAATTTAAGTGATTATACTGATTCTTTAGAAAGTATTACTGAAATATGTTATACAATATTTAAAAAGAATAATAATTTAAATGGCACTTTAAAAATAAATGATTTAAAGATTATAACTAAATAAGGAGGAAATATGTTTGAATTAGTTTCGAAATTTGCACCAAGTGGAGATCAACCAAATGCTATTAACGAACTTGTTGATGGTATCAATAAAGGAGTTAAGGAACAAGTATTACTGGGGGCAACAGGTACGGGTAAAACATTTACTATTGCAAATGTTATAGCTAAAACTAATAAACCAACACTAGT
>CALVYM010000049.1 GCA_944372205.1 uncultured Bacilli bacterium | reverse complement strand
GCAATACTAAACAATAAAAAAACTAGGTTTTATAAGGCCTAATCCTGTATTTTTTCTTAAAAGTGTCAAAGATGGGATTATATCACATTTTATCTACGAACGTTAGATAAATAATAAATAAAGTTTTTGAGATAATAATATAAAAGGTGATGGAGCTATGCACAGTGATAAAAATGACGAAAATTATATCTATTATGTCATTGGACAAAACTTAAAAAAATGGCGAAAACAAAAAGGCTTTACCCAAGAAAAATTGGCAGAGGCAAGTAATTATAATTTAAGTTTTATTGGCAATTTAGAAAGTAGTAAAGTTTTTCAAACTATTTCGGTAGGTAGTCTTTACCACCTTGCTAAAATATTAGGTATATCAATAAAAGACTTCTTTGACGATTTAGACGAAAATTAATATATGCAAAAGCATATTTTTTTATTGCCAAAATTGGCTACTGTTTAAATACTATATAAGTGATTTTTTTAAATGGTATTTGTTTATATATAAATAAAAAAGAGGCTCTAACCTCTAATATTATGGTTCTATAATAAATTATTACAAATTTACATATTATGGCACTACTATCTATTTAAAAAACTATTAGAATGGAAATTATTTTGTTATTCATATAAATATAATGTTCCTTCTGCTCTTGTTATATTATAATCTTCAATTGTTGACATTACACCACTAGAAAGTTCAATAAAGGGAGTTGTATAAAAATTATCTGAAAAAGAATGTAAATCATTTTTTTTCAACTCCATTTTTACAGTTGTTTCATAATCAGTTATTACGCCAACAGAACTACCAAGAGTATATTTTTGATTGGCAGCATCAATATTTATTGAACGTGCATAACTTTTACCCTCTATTTTAAATTTGATAACAGATTTTTTGACTAGTTTATCATGATATATATCTTTTAACTTAATATTTTGACTGGCTGATAGACCTGTAATATCTCCAAAATCATCTTTTCTCCAATCTACTTTTGTATAAAATTCAAAATATTCTTGCCAATTATCTGTATTAATAACTACATCGTTTCTTTTTTTAGGTATACCATTACAATAACAATCGGCACTATTTTTATTTTGCATAACATATCCTTCTGGGCATGTTCTATCACATATATTTGTTTCTTTCTTATCATTTTTTGATAAGAATATTTTTATACTAATGCCAGTGGATATAATAATCAATATTACTATTGTTATAATTATTATTTTTTTCATATTTACCTCTTATTTTCTTATAATAAATTTTATTTAATTTGTTACTTTCTTATATGTTATAGCATAATCAGTCATTGATTCAGAAATTTCTCTACCAATTACATCTGGATAACCTTTAAGAACATCACATGATACTTGTCTTAAAGTGTTTTTATCTTCTAATATAAGACATAAAAATTCTAAATTATAATTATTATAGTAACTGTTTACTATATATAATCTATTATCTACTTTATAATAAAGTTTTGGACAACTTACGCCAGCACAACTATCATATTTTATTACTTCTTTTATGGTCATTTTTTTATCTACATTTTCTATATTTTCATTTAATAGTTTCCAAGTGCCAATTAAATCTTGGGCTTTAACGATATTGCCGTTTCTGTCTTTTCCTATTTCATCGCTATTATAATAACCTACAAATAACGCAATAATAGTTATACATAATATTATTAAAATAGTTATTATTATTTTTATATATTTATTTTGTTTTCTACTTTTTGATATTTTATTACTTGCTCTACAATTTGGACATATCTTCATATTTTTTTCATTTATTATTTCTCCACATTCTGAACATACAATAGCACTATTCACATTACCACAATGTGGACATTTTTTAGCTTTGTCGCTTATTTGTTTACCACACTCACTGCATTTAATTAAAGCCATATAAATTCAAACTCCTTTCTTATCTAAAATTCCATTCATAATCTAATGAATACCAATCACAATAATCATTATTACAAGGTATCAATTTTAATTCAAAATCTTCTTTTACAATAGCACCGAATGAATTTTGGGCTTCCACCCAACCATCATAATAAAACCTATTTTCACTTTCTATATATCTAAAACTATTATACGTAAATGTTGCAGAACTTGGAGATTTTAAATATTCTTTAACATCATTTTCAAAATAGTCTTTTATAGGGTAAACTGGTGTATCGGTATAGAGAATAGCATAATACAAATATTTAAAATCATTTACTTGTTTATCATTTTCATACAAGATAATATCAATACTATCATTAAAATCCCAATATATTTTTTCAATTTTAGTTTTATCTTGTTTGTTTACTTCTATTTTTAAAGCATTTGCTGGCAAATAAGCACTTTTGCAAGTTTCTTCTAAATTTACTATATAAGTATTTTCTTTTTCTTTATCTTCCCATATTCCATATAAAGATAAACAACTTCCAATATCTAATCTCTCTTCGCTATGTAATGCAGTATAAATGTTTTGTAAAAATTGCTCAGCTTCTTTTTTATTGTAAGTTTCTAAATAAAGTATTTCTCTAATTTCACTATCATAACCTAAGCTAACTTTATTTATAAAACTTAAGGTATAGATAACACTAAAGAACAAGCCACAAATAATTGCTAATAATGAAATAATGCTAAATCTTATGTTTATGCTTTTTCTTTGGGCGTTATTTTTTATCATAAATATTATTAGTGAAATAGTATTTATGATTAAAGATAATAATAATACTAATTGAGTTATCATATCGTCTATTTTTTCAAAACCAATTACTATGACAATACCAGCAATTAATTGATATATGATTAAAATGATTTTCTTTTTAATATAATCGCTTTTTTTCTCATTAGTTATAATACTTTCGTTTAAGACATCTTTATTTTGTAAAATTTCACTATTGCAATGGCGGCAAATTTTGGCATTTATAGAAATTTTTTTACCACAGTCAGGGCACTTAATCATCTTTAATCTTTTATTTTTTTGTTTTTTATTTAGCAAGATATAAATAAATATAATAAGCGCTACTGAAAGATAGATTAATAAAATTAAGTATAAAATTATTTTATCTAATTGCATAATACTTTTTCCTTCCTTTTATATAAATTTAAACTATTTTGTATCGTTTATATGTTATATTTTGCTTTGACAGTCAGCAATATTTTTATTTATTTCATTTAACCATGAAGAGGCATTACAAAAATTATTTTTAATAGCATTTTCTATTTCTTCATATATTTCTTTAGCTTTTTGGTAGTTTTTATTTTGCATATAAGCCAAGGCTAAGTCTTCTTTAGCTCTTAGAACTGTAATATTATTTTTAGAGCGATATTTTAATCTAATATTTACGGCTTTTTCTAAGTATTCAATAGCTTTAGGATATTCTTTTAATTCTATGTTTACCTCGCCTTTTAAGGTATAGACAGAAGATATATCGAGGTTTTCTTCTTTATACATTTCATATAAATTTTGATAACATTTATCTATATCTTCTAGAGCTTTTGAATAATTTTTCAATTCTTTATATATTTTAGCTGATACTCTATAATAACTTGCCCAAAAGTTTTTTGGGGTTTCTTTATCTTTTTTTAAATAAATATAGGCATCATCTATATATTTTTTAGCTTTTTCAATTTCTTTTTTTTCTAAGTATTCGATGGCTAAGGCTCTTAACGTATCGCCATAGTTTTTATAATATTTTTCTTTATTTTTAATTAAATCAGCTATTTTTAAGGTATATGTTATATTGGCATCGACATTTTTTTCGCTGATATAGTAAGTATAGCCTATTAGACCATAAGCATTGATTAGTTTTTCTATGTGTTTTTCTTTATCTTGTTCATAAAGTTGGATTGCTTTTTTTAATATTTCTTCAGCTATATCCCATCTATTTACAGCTAATAGATAATTTGAAATGGTAACAAAATAAGGAGCAAGGTCTATTTCAAAGTTTTTAAATTTTTCGTATAATTTTAAGGCAATTTCAGCATATTTTTCAGTTTTTTCTTGAGGCATATTCCAATCATAGAAATTAGACAAATTTTTAATTAATGGTTTTACATCATCTAAGGTTGTGGTTAGTTCTTTACTAATTACTGATGATATTAAAAGATGGAGTGATATATTATCATTTATATTGTTATAGATAATAAAATTTTTCTTTATTAAGTGATTAATAGTCTCTCCTGTTTCTATTTCAAAAAGATTCATGAATTCTTCAAAGGAAATTCCGTTTTTAGGAAGAATATTTAATTGTTTTAAAATTTGTTTTTCTTCTTCTTTCAGGGCGGATATATCAAAAATAGCTGAGATGCACTGATATATTGAGGTATAGTTTTCTAAGTTATGGACAACTGTACCTTTAATGTTTTTATCAATGCCACTATTTTTTAATGTTTCAAACATTTTATTTGGTTTGATTCTATTTGTATTCATGGTAGATGCAATTAATTTAATGGCAAGTGGATGATTTGATAGAAGTTTAAAGATGTCTTTAATTACTGACTCTTCTTCATTTGTGATTGTTAGTTTATAATTTTCTTTAAAGATGCGGATAAGGTCTTTTTCGTTTTCATCTGGGGTTAATTTTAAAACTGGCAGGTTATATTCAGAAAAGTCATTTCTCGTTATTATGATTAGTTTATAATTTCCTTTTAACAGTTCTTTTAAGTTTGGATCATTTTCGGCATCGAAGTTATCAATGACAATAATTGTATTATCTGTAGATAGTTCATTTATTTTATCCATTTTTCTTTGAAAATATGAATTTTGCTCTTCTAAAATGCCATTTTCATCGGTTTTTCTACAAAAATTAGTGATTTTAAAGTTTTGCTCTTTGATGATGGTATCTACTAAGTTATTTTCATATGAGGCATAGATTATTTTATCAAATTTATTTTTGTTTTCGGATAAGTATTTTTTTACGAGTTCACTTTTCCCAATACCGCCCATGCCTTCGATGAAGATTTTACCATATTTTGAAAGGTTGTTTTCGATAAATTCAAGTTCATTTTCTCGGCCAAAGAAGTTATTTAAAGTGATTAAGAAATTACTTGTTAGCGTTTGGGTGGTTTTTATTTGGTCTATTTGTCTTTGGTCTTTTTTTAAGATATAACTAATTCTAGATGTTAATTCATTTATTCTTTGTTCTAGCGGTGGCGTGATGGCATCGACCCAGTGAATACGGCCTAGGTAATATTTAGCATCATCACTTATATCTTCTTCGGATGTTTGAAATGGAATAATTGAGATGTCTTCGCCTTTTCTTACTCTTTCAACGGCTAAATTTATTTCGTTTAGAACATCTTCAGAATATGAGGATTCTTTATTTAAAATTATTAAAAATATTTTACATTTATTAATGGCTTGGGTAATGCTTTTAGCATAGCTACCGGATATGTTTCTTGGAGCATACCAACATTTTATTTTTTGGTTTTCTAATGCATTACAAACAGCTTCGATAATATGAGATGAAGATTTTGTATGATAGCTTATAAATACATCAAAGTTCATTATTGTTCCTCTTTTCTATTTTATAGCCTAATTTTTCTAATACTTTTAGTGATTCAATTAAAGTGGCACGGTCATAATCTTTTTCGCTTTCACTTAAATTTTCATATGGGACTAGTGATGAGTGGGTTTTGCTTTTAGCATCTGTTTTGACTCCATAGTGCCATCCTTCTTTTAGTTTATTTTGGGCCCAAACCTCATGGACGTTTTTGGCTAATTTTTCGGAAAGTTCCATGATTTCTTTACTTAAGATAATATTTTTAGTGTCTATTGGTTTTGGAGTATATTCTATAACTTTTGAATTTTCTTTTGTTTGACAGGCGATGATATCTGGTATTTTAGTGATGATAAATTTATCTTTATCTTTAAGGGGCACGCCTATTTCTTTTTCTATTTCTTCTAGATTTTCATATTCGGTTAGAGCTGGATGAAGTTTTGCGAGAGAGTTTACATGGCTTTTTATTATATTTTTATAGCTATTTACTTCTTCTTTAGTTGCTAGTTTATAGCCATCACTTCGCATGTAAGCGGTCCATCTATCGTGCTCATTTTTGATTAGAGCATCTAATGTTTGTTTATTTTCTAAACATTTTTTGAAGTTTTTAATATCTTCATCGATATTACCGGTATATTTATCTTTTAAAACAGAATATATTTTATATTTGATATGAAGAGCAAAGGCTCTTGATGATTTAATGTTATAATTTTTCTTATAGAAATTATCTAGATTTTTAGAGTTATCATAAGCAAAATGGACTTCTTTAGTCATTTGCTCTATTTTAGAGTCGATTATTGGAAAATCATAGTATAGCTGTTTAGTGCTACCAAAAGCACTTATATGATACTGGCTTCCTTTTTGATTTTTTAGATTATTTATTTGTTTATTTTTTAAGGGATTTTCTATCCAAACATTTATGATGGGATTAGTAGTAAATTCTTTATTTTTTAAAGCAAAGTATCTTCTTAAATTTAAAGCGACTTCAAGACTTTCTTCTTCGCTTTTTAAAGCGATTACGACATAGTTTATGTTTGAAATTTGATCTAGGGCTTTTTCTATTTTGCTTGAATTTGCATCTAATTCAATGAAGTTATAGTTATAATTTGGCAAAAGTTCTGGGTAGTTTAGGGCGATGTGTTCTTTTATTTGGCTAGCATTTTTATCTAAAACGGTAATGGTTAGTTTATAGTCTTTAATTTGACCACACCAAGTTATGGCTTTTAAAAATTCAACGCCCACATTACCACAGCCGACGAGTAGGACTTTTATATGATTATTTACAGCATTTAAATAAAGTGGTTTTTCTTCTAAGACTTGACATACTGCTCTTTCTGTTTCTTCGACGATTTCTAATCTTATTTTTCCTTTATCTGCCGAGTCTAAGATGACTTGTGCCATGTTGTTATTTGTAATAAAGTATATTTTTAATGGTTTTTGGCTATATTTATCAATTAGACTTAAGACTTCATTTAAACCTTTATCTTTGTCTTTAGTTAAAATATATAATGTTATATTATTTGATTTTATATATTCGATATTGATATCGTTTACGTTTTGACTTAATTTGATGGCTTTTAATTTTTTTAATTTTTCGTCTAAGTCAGTTTCATTTTGACAATTTGCGAATATAAAGACGTTTTCTTTGGAGTTTATTTTTTCAGCAATGGTGATTGATTTTTCGTTTAATTCAGAGAAGATTATGATTTCTTTTTTAGAAATAAAATGAAGTTTTATTTTCGCACTTATACCGTTTAATACGGATGCTAGAAAAGTGGCGGTTAAAAGGGGCATGGCGAGCAGAAGAATATATATTGATATGACATAGATGTTTTCTAATAGCGTTATGTTATTTAAGTTTGTAATTAATGAGACGTCTTCGCCTAATAAGATGGTCTGCGCTGAGTATATTATTGCATAAATTAGTTTATCGATGACACCACCTTCACTTAAGGGATAGATTAAGACTGTGAGTGCTAGAAAAAGACCAATTAATAATGTGGTAATTGATTTTTTTAAGTTAAAAGAATATTTTTTTTGAAGAGTAAATGTTATAATTATTATTGAAAATGCGAGTAAAAGATTAAATATATTCATGTTTTCACCTCTTTTTTATTATAACAAAAAGATTGAGTAATTACTAGCTTACGTAAAATGGCTTATATTTTTTGCTTTTTTCAAATAGATTTCACAAAGTTTGGTTATGTTATTAATAAAGGGAGATGTTTATGAAAAAGAAAATTATTATTATTACTGTTATTATAGCTTTTTTAGCTTTGGTAGGTTTTATAGGTTTTAAATTTTATCAGCACTATCAAGATACAAAGCTTGAAAATTCTAATTGGTTAAGTAGGCATATAAATTTGGAAGAAAATAAGGATGGGGTTTATGAAGTAAATACAGTTAATACTGATGAAGATATATCTATTTTTAACTTAGTTTATCAAGATACTATAGAAAGTAAAATTAATGAATTAAAAGAAAAAAATAGCTATTCTTTAGAAAACCCATTAATTATTTACAACCCATATGGTACTGGAAGTCTTTCATATTATGTTTATTTGGGTGATAGTTATGATAATTTAAGTTATACTATAAGTACTGATGGTTATGCGGATTATAGTCATGATTTGGGTGATAATGAGGAATATCAATTAGTTGGATTTATTCCAGGTGAGACAAACACTTTAAGTATAACTAATGGAAATACAACTTTTGAGACTGAAATTACTACTCCAGAAATTGAAGATGATATTGATATTCAGGTTGAAAAGACAGATGGTGATAGTGATAATGAATTAACTGATGGATTATATACAGTACTTGGACATGATAAAAATTATGAGGCAAATATTTATTTATATGATAATGAAGGAATTTTGAGGAATGAACTTGTTTTAAATGATTATAGAGCTGATAGAATTATATTTGATGATGGATATATGTATTATCCTTATGAAAGCCGTGGGATAATGAAGGTTGATTCTTTAGGTAAGATTGTAGAAATGTATGATCTTGGAAAATATAGAATGCATCACGATATGATTTTAGATGGAAATAAATTAGTTATTTTAGTAGATGAGGTTGGATCTGATACTAAAGAAGATGTAATTATTACTTTAGATTTAGATAGCGGGGAGATTATAGATGTTATCGATATGAAGAAGTTACTTCCTGAGCTTTATGAAAAAGCTATTTTACCAGAAGATAATGAGACATTAGATTGGATTCATTTGAACTGTTT